>JBAUKK010000144.1:0-5188 GCA_049577645.1 Candidatus Deferrimicrobiaceae bacterium | reverse complement strand
CTTCAAGGGGGACGGGGTGAGGCTCTGCTCCATCGTGAATGCGAAATCGGGGCAGTGCTCGGAGGACTGTTCCTTCTGCTCCCAGTCCCGCCGTTCGACGGCCGACATCCGGAAATATCCGTTGGTGGAAGAGGAAGAGATGGTCCGGGCCGCCCGGGAAGCGAAAGCCCGGGGGGCCAGGGAGTTTTCGATCGTGTCGTCGGGCCTCGCGATGCGCAACCGCGCGGAGCTCGAGAGAGTGGGGAACGCCATCGAGCGGATCCGGGTCGAGGTGGGGATCGAGACCTGCGTGAGCCTCGGAACACTGTCCGCGGAGGACGTGGCCTACTTTCTCTCGCGGGGGCTTCGGTCGGTACACCACAATCTCGAGACGTCCCGGGGCTTTTTCCCTTCGATTTGCACAACCCATGACTACGAGGAGGACGTCCGGGCGGTCCGGGCCGCGAAGGCGGCAGGGGCGTGGGTCTGCTGCGGGGGAATCTTCGGCATCGGGGAGACGGCCGAGGACCGCGTCGAGCTCGCCATGACGCTCAGGGAGCTTGACGTCGACTCGATCCCGCTCAACTTCCTCAACCCCGTTCCGGGGACTCCGGTGGAGGGGAGGGAAGAGCTCACCCCCTTCTCCTGTCTCAAGGTCATCGCGATGATGCGGCTGTGCCACCCCGGGCGGGAGATCATCGTATGCGGCGGGCGGGAGGTGAACCTGCGGGACATGCAGAGCCTTGTCTTCGCCGCGGGGGCCAGCGGGACGATGGCGGGAAACTACCTGACCACGAGCGGTCGCCCGGCGGAGGAGGACGTCCGGATGATCCGTGACCTGGGTCTTACCCTCCTCCCCGTCTGATGAGCCTTTCCTTTCTCGACGAGGAGATCGTCGCTCTCAAGGGGAAAGGACGGTACCGTTCCTTGCGGCGGCTTTCCACGCCGCAGGATGCCCGAATCGTGATCGAGGGGGAGGAAGTGCTGAACTTCTCCTCCAACAACTACCTGGGGCTGGCCAACCATCCGGAGGTGGTGGCGGCGCTCGCAGACTACGCAGCACGCTTCGGGGTCGGCGCGGGCGCCTCCCGGCTCATCAGTGGACACATGGACGTCCACGCCGAGCTCGAGGAGGCGATGGCCCGTTTCAAGGGGGCGGAAGGTTGTCTGACGTTCAGCGCGGGGTACATGGCCAACCTGGGAATCCTGTCCACCCTCGGCGATTCCGATGCGACGATCTTCTCCGACGAATGGAACCATGCCTCCATCGTGGACGGCTGCCGGCTTTCCCGCGCCCGTGTGGAAGTGTACCGGCACGCGGACGTCACCCACCTGGAGGACTTGCTCCGGGCATCCTCCGCCCGGCGAAAGATCGTGGTGACGGACGGCGTATTCAGCATGGACGGGGACGTCGCGCCCCTGCCCGACCTCGTGGAGGTCAAGGACCGTCACGGGGCGCTCCTGGTCGTCGACGACGCCCACGCAACGGGCGTGCTCCCGCCTGGCGGGCGCGGCTCCGCGGATTACTTCGGCCTCTCCGGCCGGGTCGAGATCCTCATGGGAACCTTCTCGAAGGCGCTGGGAACGTACGGTGCCTACCTGTGCTCCACGCGGCGGATGGTCGAGTACTTCATCAACAAGTGCCGTCCCTTCATCTTCAACACCGGGCTTCCCCCGGCGGTCGCGGGGGCTACGCTTGCCTCGCTCGGAATCCTGACCCGGGAGCCCGATCGGCTGCAGGCTCTGTGGGATAACGAACGGCTGTTCCGGGGGGAAATGGAGGCAAGGGGGAGGAAGGTGGAATCGGACACCGCCATCGTGCCGATTCTCGTGGGGTCCGACGGGGACACGATGGCGGCCTCGCGGGCGTTGTTTGGCCGGGGGGTGTACGTCCATGGGATTCGCCCTCCGACGGTGCCGGAGGGGACGGGACGTCTGCGCCTGACGCTCATGGCCACCCACACCGCGGAGATGGTGCGCACGGCGGCCGGGAGGATCGACGAGGTGCTTCGGGAGCGGGGGATTGGAAATGACGGAGCGGTTGAGGCAAAGGGATAAGGCGGCCCTCTGGCACCCCTTCACCCAGATGGCGGACTGGGAGAAGGACGACCCGCTCATCATCGAGCGCGGCGAGGGGAACTACCTTTTCGACACGGAGGGGCGGAAATACTTCGACGGCGTTTCGTCGCTGTGGGTGAACCTGTTCGGGCACGGAAGGAGGGAAATCGACGATGCCGTCCGCGCCCAGCTCGACCGGATGGCCCATTCCACCTTTCTGGGGCTTTCCCACCCCCCCGCGATCGAACTTGCGGAGAAGCTTCTGGCCGTCGCGCCCCCGGGCCTCGCCCGCGTCTTCTATTCCGACAACGGATCCACCGCGATGGAGGTCGCCATCAAGATGGCGTTCCAGTACTGGCGCCAGCGGGACGGGGAGGCGGAGGAGAGGCGGGAGTTTCTCACGTTCTCCGAAGCGTACCACGGCGACACGATCGGGTCCGTCTCCGCGGGCGGGATCGATCTCTTCCACAGGATCTTCCGCCCGCTTCTGTTCTCCACACACAGGGTTCCCGCGCCGCATTGCTACCGCTGCCCTCACGGGCTCTCCCGCCCTTCCTGCGGACTCTTCTGCGCCGAACGGATGGAGGAGGAGGTCCGGGGCCGGAAGGATTCTCTGGCCGCCGCGATTGTCGAGCCGCTCGTGCAGGGGGCGGCGGGGATGCTGCTGATGCCGGAAGGGTACCTTGCGAGGCTGCGGGCGGTGACGCGGGAATGCGGCGTCCTGCTCATCTGCGACGAGGTGGCCACGGGGTTCGGTCGGACGGGGACGATGTTCGCCTGTACGCAGGAGGGAGTTTCGCCGGACATCATGGCGGTCGCCAAGGGAATGACAGGCGGGTATCTTCCCCTTGCCGCAACGCTTGCCACCGAAGAGATCTACCGGGCGTTTCTCGGCCGGTACGAGGAGTTCAAGACGTTTTTCCACGGCCATTCCTACACGGCAAACCCGCTCGGGTGTGCGGCGGCGATTGCGACCTTGTCGATCTTCGGGCGGGAGGATGTCCTCGCGCGTGTGTCCCGCCTGGGGAGGACGATGGAGCGCGCGCTCGCGGAGCTGTCCGGGCACCGGAATGTGGGGGAGATCCGGCGGAAGGGGCTGATGGCGGGAATCGAGATCGTCGCGGACCGCACGACGCGCGAGCGGTTTCCCCCGGAGGAAAAAGTCGGCCAGCGGGTGGTCCGGAAAGTGCGGGAGCGCGGTGTGATCCTCCGCCCGCTCGGCGACGTCATCGTCCTGATGCCCCCCCTTTCCTCCACCGAAGAGGAGATCCGGTCCCTGGTCCGCTCCGCCTCCTGGGCGATCGACGTGCTCCTTGGCGGGGGACACTCCGCGGGTGACGGGAGGGGACACTCCTGAGTCGGGAAAAGATAAGAGCCGGGAATGTCCCCCCTGGGGGTGTCCCCCGGAAAGCCATCCTGATCACGGGGACCGATACGGGGGCGGGGAAGACGTACGTTTCCTGTCTTCTCGGCAAGGCGATGCGGGAGAAGGGGTTTGCCGTACGGCCTCTCAAGCCGGTCGAGTCCGGGTGCAAACCGGGGGCGGACGGCGCCCCGTTCCCGGGGGATGCCTCGTCCTTGCGCGAAGCGTTCGCCCCGGACCTTCCCCTTTCCGCGGTATGCCTGTATCCCCTTGCCGCTCCGCTTTCCCCTCACCTCGCCGCGGGCGCGGAGGGGGTAGCGATCGACGTCGACCGGATCCGGAGTGCGATTGCCGGGGCGGCGGAAGCGTCGGACATCGTCCTCGTGGAGGGCGCGGGCGGGATCACGGTGGAGATTTGCGAGGGGTATTCCTTTGCCGACCTGGCGAAAGACGCCCGTCTCCCCGTGCTGGTGGTGGCGCAGAACCGCCTGGGGGCCCTCAACCATGTGTGCCTGACCCTGCATTTTCTCCGGTCGGGGGCGGTCCCGGTAGCCGGCGTAGTCCTGAACGACACGACCCCGGAACCGTTCCCTGCAAGGGACGGGAACGAAGGAGAGGTCCGTCGTATCGCAGGGGACCGGTACCTGGGGAGAGTCCCGCACGGAGCCCGCTCCCTCCCGGAGGGGATCCTCGCAGGGCTATTCGGGTTCTTCCCCCGAAGATAACTCCTTCCGGCCGGGATCCTTTATAATACCGCCCATGTCCCCGCGCCCCCGGCGCACCCTCCTCGAGCGGTGCAGAAGAATTTTCCGCTACATCTATCTGCGGCTGGTCCGCGTCGGGGGGGATCCGGTCCACATCGCACTGGGGTTCTCCCTCGGGGTGTTCCTCGGCGTGTTTCCCACCTTCGGGATCGGGATCCCGCTTTCGCTGCTCCTGGCCTCGGTGTTCCGGTGGAACCGCGTATCCGCAGTGCTCGGGTCCCTGGTGATGAACCCGATCACGACGCCGTTTTTCTGGACTCTTTCCGGGACGCTGGGGGCCGCCATCTTCCGGGTCAACGCGAGCAAGGTGATGACGGGCGTCCAGAACGGGGAACGGCTGCGCAGCCTGACCGTGGGGGCGGGGATCTACCTGGTGGGGAACACGATCATCGCCCTGGTCTCCGCCGTGATCGCCTACTTCCTGGCGGTGCGGGTGGTCACCGTGTACCGGAAAAAGCGACGGGAGCGGAAGCGCATGGTCCGGGAGGAACGCGGCTAGCACTAGGATCCGGGGACGTCTCCCGCAAGGAACCCGGGCGTGCTCACGCCCTCTTCCCCCGGTCCACGACCCATACGACCGCGAAGCTCGCGAGGAAGAGTCCGAGGAGCGGAATGGTCATCAGGGTCAGGTTATAGATGTCCGGTGTGGGAGTGAGGACGGCGGACAGCACGACGCATCCCAATATGGCTTGCCGCCACTTGTTCCGGAAGAATCCGGGGGTAAGCCACCCGGCCTTTGCCAGAAAGTAGGAGACCAGGGGCGCCTCGAAGGAGAGACCCAGCGCAAGAAGCATCGTTCCGCAGAAGGAGACGAACTTCCGGGCCGATATGAGCGCCCGCACCTCCTCCGTCTCGAACCCCACAAGGAATCCGACGCCTGCCGGGAGAAGGACGAGATATCCCAGCAGCATGCCGAGGAAAAAAAGACCGGTCGCCGTCCCGATGACGACCCACCCCCATCGTTTCCACGCCGGCAGACGGGGGACGAATGTCCCCCGCCACAGCATCCAGGCCCCGACCGGCA
>JBAUKK010000143.1:0-4297 GCA_049577645.1 Candidatus Deferrimicrobiaceae bacterium | reverse complement strand
CAGGAATCTCCGCCGGGGGGGCCGCCGGGGAAAGGGGGAGGGGCTGCACGGCGGCGACCGGGCGCATCTCGCCGGCCGGTCCCCGCCGAACCTTCAGGACGTCCTCCCCGCGAACCACCTCCAGTTCGGTCACGTCGGTTCCCTTGAGAAGTTCGAGGATCTCCCGTATCTCTTTCAGATTCATATCGCTCCCCTTACGCGCGCTCTATGTACGTGCCCGTGCGTGTGTCCACCTTGACCCTATCCCCGATGTTAAGGAAGAGGGGAACCTGCACTACGGCCCCCGATTCCAGGCTGGCGGGTTTGGTCGCCCCGCTTACGGTATCGCCCTTGAGCCCCGGTTCGGTCTCGACGATCTGCAGGTCGATGAAGATGGGAAGGTCGATGCCGATCGGCTCCCCCCGGTAGAACAGGATCTTGACCGGGAGGTTCTCGATCATGTAGTTTGCGGCGTCCCCCATGTGCTCCCGGTCCAGATAGATCTGCTCGTACGTCTTGGTATCCATGAAATGGTAGGAATTCTCCAACAGGTACATGAACTGCATCCCGCGTTCGTCGAGGTCCGGCTTGTTGACCTTGTCCCCGCTTCGGAATGTATTCTCCAGAACGGCCCCGGTTTTCAGGTTCTTGAGTTTCGTCCTGACAAAGGCCCCGCCCTTGCCGGGTTTCACATGCTGGAAGTACACGATCACATACGGTTCACCGCCGAACTCGATTTTCAGCCCGTTTCGAAAGTCCGTGGTGGAATACATTCGCCTTTCCCCTTCAGAGAAGCGGTGAGGCCTGCTTGGGAAGATAGGTCACCCTTTCTCCCCGCCTCCCCGTCACCCGGATCATGTCTTCGACCCGGATTCCTCCAAACCCGGGAATATACACTCCGGGCTCGACGGTCACGACCATACCCTCGACAATCGGGTCCTTCGACCGCGGGGACAGGGAAGGTCGCTCGTGGATGTCCAGCCCCACCCCATGGCCGGTAGAATGAACAAAATACTTCAAATATCCCGACCGGTCCAGCGATTCCCGCACCCGGGCATCCACTTCCCTGCACGAAACCCCCGGCCGGATGGCCCGGATCCCCCGTTCCTGCGCGCGCCTGACGGCGTCGAACACCCTGCGCAGCAAGGGGGAGGGGCGAGCGGGGAGAACCGAGACGGTCTCGTCGGAGCAATACCCGCGACGGCGGGCCCCGAAATCGATGACGATCGCCTCATCCCGCCCGATCGCGGCACCCGTGGGTTCGGCGTGGGGAAGAGCGGAACGCGGGCCCGAAGCGACGATCGCCCGGAAGGACGATTCCTCGGCCCCCAGCACCTTCATCCCCTTCTCCAGGTCCGCCGCCACCTCCTTCTCGGTCCGGCCACGAACTCCCGCCGAGAGGATTTCGAGAAGGGCGCCCGAGGCAGCTACCGCCGCGCCCTCCATGGCGAGGATTTCGGCCTCCTCCTTCCGCATCCGGAGCGATTCCACCGGATCACGCAGCGCCACCCAGTGGGCATCTCTCCCCTTTGCAAGGTAGCGATAGAGCTCCACGGGGAGATGACGGGATTCGAACCCCACCCTCGTACGCCTCCCGCGGCCGGAGCGCCGCGTCGCCGTTCGGATCCTGCGCGACACCACGGACCACTTCCTGTCGGAAATTACGATCTCCGCCCCGCGCACCTCCTGCCGGGATTGCTCCGCATACCTGCCGTCGGTCACGAAGATCACGCCGTCCGGGGATACGAGGAGGACGGCATCGCTTCCGCGGAACCCCGTGAGATACCGGATATTGGTCATCCGGAGGCAGAGAAACAGGTGAATCCTCTGCCTGGCGAGAATGCCCAGGAGCCTCCGGATACGCGTATGGGTCCCCGGAACCTGGGAGTTACGGCGTGGCAATTCCACCTTCCCTGCGGAGATGGTCGATGAGGGCACGCAGGGCAAGAACGTATCCGAAACCGCCGAAACCGGCGATCCGGCCGACCGCCACGTCCTCGATCAGGGATTGTTTCCGAAAGGGTTCCCGGCGCGCCAGGTTGCTCAGATGAACCTCCACCGCGGGAAGCCCGGCGTAAAGCAGGGCGTCGCGGATCGCCACGCTGGAGTGGGTGTATCCTCCGGGATTGATCACCAGTCCGTCGGCGTTCTCCCTCGCTTCCTGGAGGCGGGTCACGATCTCCCCCTCGTGGTTGGACTGGAAAAACTCCACGGACGCCCCCTCCTCCCGGGCGGCTTCGGTCACACCGCGCCGGATTTCGGCCAGGGTCTTCTTTCCGTATATGCCCGGCTCCCGCTTGCCGAGGACGTTGAGGTTCGGTCCGTCGAGGAACAGGATCCGGTACGCCGCCCGAAGGGCCGGCCGTCTCCCTTCCTTCGAGGTTGCGTTCGGACTGCCCGTCTGCCGTTTCCGGGAGGCAAGACCCATCACAGCATCTCTCTGGCCCGCGAGGCACCCTGCCGGAGGAGGAACCGGCATTTTCCGGGTACCGCCTTAGGGGCCGCTACGAGCAGAAGATAATAGTCGGCGGTCACCCTCTGGAAAAATATCTGTCCGTCCTCCCCGGCGATAAAGACCTCGGAGGCGCTCCCGAGTCCCTGCTCCCCGGCCACCCGCACGCTCTCCTTGAAAAACTGCACCATCTCCGCGCAGAGGGCGGAGAGATCGAGGCCGGCGGCTGCGCTCCATTCGTCGACAGCCAGCCCGTCGGATCCGGCCAAGGCCCCCCCGCGTATCCCAGGTTCCCTCCGATGCATCCCCTCAATGATTTCCCTGAACTTCATAACCGAACTCCTTTTTCATCTTCCTGAGAAATGCGGTCAGGCAGGAAACCAGCCTTTCCCCCCGTCCGGCCGGCCGATTGCCCAGACGCGCTTCCCGCCATGCAAGCGCCCGGGAGTCGTTGGGATGGCGGCGCAGGATCTCGTCGATAATCCGTTTCGACTCCTCCTGCCGCCCCTGGTCCCAGTAAATGCTCGCCATCGTGACCGTCCTGACGTGCGCCACCGCCTCCGCAGGGGATGTTCCCGGCGGGATGTCGGTCGCCCCTGCGCCCGGAGCACCGGCGTCGCCTCTTTCCCCGGCGGGAACGGACCACCGGTCGGCGGGGCGAAGTTCGAACGCCCCCTCTTCCAGGATGACGACTTCCTCCATGAGGGCGGAGGCGTTTTCCGCGATTCCCGGCAGAGCCTCCTTCACCTCACGCTCGATCTCCCGTGCCACGCGCTGCGCACTGGCGGATGAGGGGTCCTGGGCCAATGCCTCCTTGATCGTCTCCCATGCTCCGGCGAGATTTCCTGCGCGCCGGTACGCCTTCGCGAGCGCAACCATCGCGTCCGCGTCCCGTGGATCGACCACCACCCTTCGTTCCAGCTCCGCTATCGCAGGCGCAGCTTCGTCCGGGCCGGCCGGGGGCGCGCGGAGGGCCGCCTCCTTCGGGGGACTCGCCTTCTCTCCCCCGGCTTCCCTTGCCCGCTCCCCCGCAATCACCCGGAGCTCATCGCGGACTGCGGGCAATTCATCCCGGAGAAGGGAAACGGGTATGCGCTTCAGGGCACAGGAACCCGACCCGGTCAAAAGCGGCATGTCGATGTCCGACACCATCCTCTTCTTGTCCATCCCGATCGCTGCGGCGATTGCCGTAACCGGAACGGAGGGATCGTCGAGCGCGAATCCCATATCGAGGAGCAGGTCGATCAATCTCCTTTCCAGCCCCGGGGAGGTCGCCCCCTGCCGGCGGGAGAAAACCGCCTCCCACGCCAGCCCCATCGCGACAGCTTCCCCGTGAAGGAGCCGCCGATACCCGGAGGCCTGCTCCAGCGCATGTCCGATCGTATGTCCCAGGTTCAGGATACGGCGTGCGGAAGCTTCCTTCTCGTCACGCTCGACCACCGAGGCCTTGAACGCAACAGCGCCGCGGATTACCGAAATCCAGGAATCGCCGGACATTTCCTTCCAGCTTTCCGCGCAGCCGGTGATGGATTCCAGGAGGGAGGGGGCGCCGGCGAAGGCGCATTTCACGACTTCCGCCATCCCCGCCCGCAGGTTCCTGTCGTCCAGCGTGAGGAGGAAAGCGGGGTCGATGAATACCGCCCGGGGCTGGTGAAACGCCCCTACGAGGTTTTTCCCTTCGGTTAGATTGAAGCCCGTCTTCCCGCCGACGCTGCTGTCGACCTGCGAAAGAAGCGTGGTGGGAATTTGCACATAGGGAATGCCCCGAAGGAAGGTGGCGGCGGCGAAACCGGCCAGATCTCCCACAACTCCGCCACCGAATGCCACAACGAGAGAGTCCCTTCCCGCCCCTTTACCGGCGAGAAA
>JBAUKK010000142.1:0-13012 GCA_049577645.1 Candidatus Deferrimicrobiaceae bacterium | reverse complement strand
CTGGGGGGTCTGTTTTCCCGCCGGAGCGCATACGCATACCTCCCGGACTCCGTCCGGGAGTTCCCTCCTCCCCGGGAATTCGCCGAAATGATGCGGGGTGCGGGATGCGACCCCGTAACTTTTCGGGCACTGACCCGGGGAATCGTGACTCTTTACGTCGGGGTAAAGCGCCCGGTTCCGGGCTAATTCGCCACCTGGACCTGACCGGCGTCGAGCCACCCTTCGAACAACGCGGTCGTGAGGTACCGTTCCCCTGCGTCGGGCAGAACCGTCACGATCGTCTTCCCTTCGAATTCGGGGGACCGGGCCAGCCGGACGGCTACGGCCGCCGCCGCGCCGCAGGAGATCCCGCTCAGGATTCCTTCTTCCCGCGCCAGCCTCCGGGCGAACTCGATCGATTCGTCGTTGGTGACGGTTTCCACCCTGTCCACCAGCGAAAGGTCGAGCACATCGGGGAGGAATCCCGCGCCGATCCCCTGGATCTTGTGAGGCCCCGGCGTAAGCGGTTCCCCCCGCAGTTTCTGCGAGATGACGGGACTGTGAACGGGTTCGACCGCCACGGACAGAATCGGTTTCCCCTTCGTGTTCTTGATGTATCGCGAAACCCCCGTGATCGTGCCGCCCGTTCCGACGCCGGAGACGAACACGTCGATCTTTCCCTCCGTATCCTCCCAGATTTCCGGGCCGGTCGTGTCCTCGTGGATCTGCGGGTTGGCGGGGTTTATGAACTGCTGCGGGAGGAAATATCTCTCGGGGTCCGACGCGACGATCTCGTTCGCCTTGTCGATCGCCCCCTTCATCCCCTTGGTCCCATCCGTCAGCACCAGCGTCGCGCCGAAGGCCTGCAGCACCGTCCGGCGCTCAATGCTCATCGTCTCCGGCATCGTGAGAATGATCCCGTATCCCCGCGCGGCGGCAACATAGGCAAGGGCGATTCCCGTGTTTCCGGACGTCGGCTCCACGATCGTCTTTCCCGGGCCGAGAAGTCCCCGCTTTTCCCCGTCCCACACCATCGAGGCGCCGATGCGGCACTTCACCGAGTAGGCCGGGTTCCGCCCCTCGATTTTCCCCAGAACGATTGCCTTGGCTCCATCGGTGATCCGGTTGAACTTGACGAGGGGAGTTCTCCCCATCGAAAACGAGTTATCCAGGAACCATCTGGGCATGACCATCCTCCCGATATAATCGATAGTTTTAATCGTATTTAATCAGCCAAGTGTTGTCAACAGGATTTCCCACGCTTCCCATTTCCCGGGTTTGGCAGTATCTTCGTCGGATGGAAATCTCCATGCTGTGTGTGTTTTGCAGCTCGAGCAACCTGGTTCCCATGCATTTCCGGGAAGACACGATCGCCCTTGCCGACCGTATGGTAGAGGAAAGGATCACCCTTGTCTACGGGGGAGGTTCGGTGGGCCTTATGGGTATACTCGCGGACCGGGTTCTCGGCGGGGGAGGCAAGGTCATCGGGGTCATTCCGGAGTTCCTTTGCACGGAGGAGCTCGCCCACGAGGGACTCACGGAAATGATCGTCACGCAAACGATGCACGAAAGGAAAATAGAGATGAGCCGGAGAGCGGACGCTTTCGCCGTCCTGCCGGGCGGCTTCGGAACGATGGACGAGTTTTTCGAGATCCTTACGTGGAGACAGCTCGGCCTGCACGCGAAGCCGATCATCGTCGCCAATACCGGGGGGTGGTTCGACCCGATCCTATCCTACTTCCACCTCGCGGAAAGCCGGCGCATGATATCCCGCGAGAATCTTGCCCTGGTCGAGGTCGTCAGAGCAGGAGAAAACATCGTGGAGACCCTGCTGCGCCTGCCAGACCCCTCAGACGTACTGCCCCGCCTTTTCCGGTCGTAGCACCCCGCCCCTGCTCTCAGGCATCCCCTCCCGTCCGGGAAAGCAGCAGGTTGACGACGGAAGAGCAAAATACGACGAGGCAGGACGCCTCGGCGGGGTCGACGGCGGGGACGGGCTCGCTCCCCGGAAGCCCGCTCGCGGCATGGCAGTATCCGAGCATGGACTCGATACCCCTTGCAAGTCCCGGGGGAATCCCAAGCCGTCCGGCGACGGGCGCGATCGTTCCCAAGGCAACCTCCCCCGATCCGCCGGCCAGGGTATGGACGACGGCCGCCACCGCGATCAGGGCCTCGCGGGCCGCTTCCCCCGCGGCGGGGTCGGGGCGGCGGGAAAGAAAACCCATCGCGGATTGCAGGTGCCGGGAGGCGGCGTCCAGATCGAACAGGGTAAGCTTCTCCCCGGCCGTCATCACGGCGTCCAGTCCGAGTTCGTCCGGGAGAGGGACAAATCCGTCGCGCAGAAGCCGCACCGGTGCCAACTCCTCCTCGAGAATCCGGTTCAGCCCGCGCCTGATGAGTTTCCGGTCGGCCTCCTTGACCTCCGCCCGGTCGTCCGTGAGGAGGAACTCGTACAGATCGTAGACCCGGTAATCCGGGATCCGGAAAAAGAGTTCCTTCAAGGAGCGGCGCGACGCGTCGTTGTCGGAAGACGGCAGGTCGTCAATCGGTTCCTTGAAAAACGCCAGGCAAGATCCCCGGAGGATCGCCCCCCACGCCGTCCGGGAATGGTCATTTGAGGAAACGACCCGGTAAAGCAGGTTCCAGAGGGAATTTCGAAGCGGTGTCCCTGCCTCCGCGCCGACGTCATGCATGGGTGCCTCCTCCCGCAAATCATACCGAAAGGGCGAGGGGGGCGCAAAAAAAACCCGGGGGGAAGCATCTCCCCGGGGGACGTTCCGCCGATCGGGCTATCGCCGCCTCCGCGCAGGCAGGCTGTTACCCCTGATGCTCCCAGTAGCCCGGGACCCATACCCGTACCTCCACGTCCCGGTAGTGGCCGGGGACCCATATCCGGCGCGCACGGTGTTTCCCGTAGCCGTTCCTGTAACGGTCCCCGTAATCGTCGCCGTACCCGCTCCCGAATCGCTCGACTTCCCAGTGCCCGGGAACCCAGCGCCTATTCACCCTGGCTTCGTAATGCCCCGGGACCCATACCTCCTCCGGCGGGTAATACGCCCTGGGAGGGGGAGCGTACGCGCGGACCGGGTAGGGATGGGAATCCGCGATCGCATTGCCCAGGATCGTCACGCCGATGATCCCGGTAAGGATCTTCCCGGCCGTGGCCCACTCCCTGTCTCCGGCCAGGGCGGGGGAAGAGGCCGCCGCCAGAAACGCCACCGCAACCGCTATCGAAACCAGTTTTTTCATCGTCGCTTCCTCCTCACCTTAAGAACCCCTCGTTTAATAGATGTAACCCGCATTCCCCAAGGAAAGTTTCCTGACTCTCTGCCGATATGACGGAGGCTGCGGATCGGATATTCAAAAAGGGAGATTATTCCGCGGAAATGATGAGAATCAGGACACCTTTCTGGTAGGAGGGCCCTCCCACGATCACCATCCCCCCCCGGCTTAAGCCCAGCGTCGTGGTCAGCAGATTGCGTTCCGCCTCCATGACCTGGACGGCAAGTCTCACCTTGTTCCCCTTGGCGGGGACGGGAGTCACACGCATGGAACGGCCACCGGGAAGCCCGAACTCACCCGTTTCTCCCACGGAAAGGGTGCGATTCAGGCGGTCGACCATCCGGTAGGAAGAGTAGTTGAACATGGATTGAAGCTGGTTCCGGATCGAGGAGAGCGCGGGGTCCATCGTGGGACCGTCATGGGAGGCCACGACGACCCCCACGTCGATCGCGACCGGGGCGTCGGGGGATGCCACGGCGATTTGCGCGAAAAGGAGAAGGGCGATAAAGGCGATCGCCGGGAGGCAACGCCCCGGATGCGGATCAGGTCTTCCCATTTTCGATAATCCATATCACCCGTGGAAGTCCCTTCCCCTTGTCCACCAGGGCTACGGTCGCCGTGTCGGATTCGAGGGATTCCACCGTGACGTCGAAGCTTTTCGGGTGAAACGGAGCCCTCGTCCCATCCGAAGGATAGAACAGAAGGGCAACAACAGCAACTGCAGCGGCCGCCGGGACCCAGAACCACCGCCGGAGAAGACGGGCAAGTTCAGGCTTCCTCCGCTCCTCGATCCCGGCGCGGACTCTCGTCCACAAGGGGAAAAGCTTACGCTCCCTTTCCCCTATCTGGACGGCGGACCACAGGCGCAGCATGTCGCCGACCCGCCTGAGTTCCTCCTCCTCGGCGGCGCACGGCAGGCAGGCACCGAGGTGCCCACGCACCGCTCCCGCCGCATCAGGCGGAAGGCGCCCGTCGATATGGTCCTGGATCATCTCTCTTGTTTTCGTGCAATCCATATCTTCACCCTTCCCGGAAACCTTTCAGCGCCCCCTTCAGTTTCGCCCGTGCGTAATGAAGACGCGACATCACGGTGCCCACCGAACAATCCAGAATCCCTGCGATCTCCTCGTACGCCAGCCCCTCCACTTCCCGCAGAAGGATGACCGTCCGGTGGTATTCCGGAAGAGCCGCGATGGCCCGGGTGAGCCCCTCCGAGAGTTGCCGGTTCTCCGCCAGCTCCTCGGGGGTCTTTGGATATACCATGGCTTCGGGATCGGACGTCTCCCCGGAAACCCACGCATCGTCGAAAGGAACCGTCGGCGACCTCGATGTCTTCCTCCACCGGTCGATCGCCTGGTTGACCAGGAGGCGGTAGAACCAGGTGTAGAAATTCGACCCGAACCGGAAGTCCTTCAGGCGGTAGTATGCCTTCACGAACGCGTCCTGCACCACATCCTGGGCCTCGTCCGGATCTCCCACGATCCCCCGGGCCACCCCGTACGCCCGCCGCTTGTACCGCTCCATCAGGTCGCGAAACGCCCCCTCGTCCCCGGCCAGCGCCCCCCGGACGAGATCTTCGTCCGGCGGGTGGGCCTTTTCCTTCCCACTCATAGGACGTGGCATCTCCGCGATCTATTCATCCCCCGAGACACCGGGCTCAGTGGGTTTCCCCCCAATGTTTCCCCCTGCTTAGAAACACCGTGAGCGGTACGGAAAGGGAGACCGCCCCTTCCATCGCCCCCATCAGGAGCCTCTCGACCTCGGGAACTTCGGCCTCGGGGGCCTCGGCAATCAGTTCGTCGTGGACCTGGAGGACCAGCCCGGCGTGCATGCCACGTTCCCGGAATTCGCGGTCCACCCGGATCATCGCCATCTTGATGATGTCGGCGGCGCTCCCCTGGATCGGCGTGTTGATCGCCATCCTCTCCGCCGCCTCCCGAAGAACCTTGTTCTGGGAGTTGATGTCCCGGAGGAATCTCCTCCTGCCCTGGATGGTGTGAACGTATCCGTCCTTTCGCGCCTGCTCCTTGAGTTTCTCGATGTACCGATATACGCCCGGGTAGCGCTGGAAGTACTGGTCGATGTACTGCTTCGCCTCCCTGCCGCCGATCCCGAGCTCCCGGGAAAGCCCGAAGGGACTCATCCCGTAAAGGATTCCGAAGTTGATCACCTTGGCCCTGCGACGAAGCTCGGGCGTGACTTCGGCGGGCGCCACACCGAAGACGGCGCAGGCCGTGGCGACGTGGATATCCTCCCCCTCCCGGAACCTTCGCGTGAGCTCGGCGTCCCCCGAAAGATGGGCGAGAAGGCGCAGCTCAACCTGGGAGTAGTCGGCGCCGACGTAGAGACACCCCGCTTCGGCCACGAACCCCGACCGGATCCTCCTTCCCAGGTCGGCGCGCACCGGGATGTTCTGCAGGTTGGGATCGGAGGAGGAGAGGCGGCCCGTGGCGGTTTGCGTCTGGTGAAATGTCGTGTGGATGCGCCCGTCCCGCGCGTCCACCATGCCGGGAAGGACGTTGACGTAGGTGGACCGTATTTTCGCAAGCGTCCGGTATTCGAGAACGAGGGCGGGGATCTCGTGCGCACCCTTCAGCTGCTCCAGCACCTCCACGTCCGTCGAGTAGCCCGTCTTCGTCCTCTTGACCGGCGGGAGTCCGAGCTTTTCGAAAAGGAGAAACGAGAGCTGTTTGGGGGAATTGATGTTGAACTCCGGGCCTGCGATCTCCGCCACCTTCTCTTCGATTTCCCGCGTCCCTTCGGCCAGCTCTTCCGACAACTCCCCGAAAATCCCGACATCGATGCGGATCCCCTTCTTTTCCATCCGGAACAGGACCGGCAGCAGCGGCATGTCGACCTCGCGGAAGATGCCCGCGAGTCCTGCCTCCGAGAGTTTCCCCTCAAGGACGTCTCCGAGCAGAACGATATCTTCCGCAAGGGCCGCGGCGTCGCCCGCTCCCTCCCCCGGCACCTCGCGCCCGGGAAGGAACCGATCACGCAGTTTGGCCAGGGTCGGCGTGCCCTCTTCCGGTGCGAGGAGGTAGGCGGCGACCTGCAGGTCGAACAGCGCCTGCTCCCAGCCGGAGGAAGAGACGTCTCCGTGGTCCTTCAGGAATGCCTTCCCGTCGAAAAGATAGACCGAACCCCCCGCCTCGGCGATTCGACGGATGAGCTCCGTGACGGCATGGCCGGGGAGAAGCCAGGTCCCGCGGCCGGCCACTGCAGCGGCGATTTTCTCCCCCTTTTCCCCCGAAGCGGCGACGGCCACCCGGGCGGATGCATCGCGGCCGATTGCACGGAACAGATCCCCGTCCCCCTTCGTCGGGATCCCTTCCCGCGGGCGAGTCTTCCCGGAATCGGAAAACGGCAATGCCGCAGGCGGAATATCGAGCTCCTCGAGGAGCTTGCGGAACCCGAGCTTCCGGAAAAGCGCGGCGACCCTGTCCTGACGAATCTTCCCGGGCGTAAGCTGGCCGATGTCCCGGGAAAGCGGAACGTTCCTGTCGATCACCGTCAGCTGCCGGCAGAGTCTGGCCATCTCCGCGTTCTTTTCGATCTTCTCCCTCTGCTTTCCTTTAAGCCTGTCGGTTTGGGCGAGGAGGTTTTCCACCGTTCCGAATTCCCGGATCAGGCCGGAGGCGGTCTTTTCGCCGATGCCCGGGACGCCGGGGACGTTATCGGAAGGGTCCCCCGCCAGGGCAAGCAGATCCGCAACCTGCCCGGGTCCTACCCCGAAGGCATCGCGGACCTCCTCCTCCCCCACCGTCATTTCCTTCAGGCCGTCCCGTATGCGGACCTTCTTCGAGACAAGCTGGTAGAGGTCCTTGTCGGAAGATACGATGATGACATCCATCCCCTTCTCCTCGGCGAGCCGGGACAGGGTGCCGATAATGTCGTCCGCCTCCGCACCGGGCACCTCGATCCTCGGAACGCCCAGCGCATCGATGACTTCCTTGACCAACGGGATCTGGGCCAGGAGCTCCTCGGGAACCTTGAGCCGGTTTGCCTTGTATTCGGGGAAAAGGTGGTGCCGATGGGTGGGCCCGGGGGAATCGAAGACGGCGGCGAGGGCGTAAGGATTCTCCTCCCGGAGGATCTTCAGGAGGATCCGCGAAGTCCCCAGCACGACGCTGGTCGGCGTCCCGTCCGGTGCCGTGAGGCGCGGCAGCCCGTAGAATGTGCGGTAGAGGACATTGTGCCCGTCAATCAGATAGAGAGACGTCATCTGCGGCCTGCCGGGATTCCACCACCAGCGTTCCGGCGAATGTATCCCCCGCCCGCTGACCGTCGGCGTCGTAGAACCCGAGGTACGTCTCGATAAGAAGGACCACCATCCCCACGGTGAAGGCAAGGAAAGGGCCGATGAACGGAACGAGGTAGAAAAGGAACGGAGAGGCGACGGTCAGGTTTCTCAGGAGGGAGGAAGGAAAATCCATCGGTTCCCGGTCGATGCGGACGACCCGGAAACCCGTCAGCCACTTCCCGGCGCTTCGCCCCCCGGGGAACCCGTCGCACATCAGGAGATAGAACAGGGCGGCGAACGCCCCGGCGGCGCCGGGTATGTGCCACAGCGACATGGCGATTATCAGGTCGGCGGCCTTGCCGGAGATCCGGGCGAGGTAGCGCACGCGACGCGCCTCCCGGAAATACTCCCTCTGCTCCTCCCAGCGAAACGCCACCGCTCACCCTCCTCCTTCCCCCGTCGCCCGGGAGAAGAAAAGGAAGGCCATCGAGGGCCTCCGGTTCCCGGGCTGGGTCACGAAGTGGATCGAGTCGAACCTGTATCCCTCGGCGGTCCAGCGATTGAGCTCCGCCTCGATTTCCTCGTCGAAGACTTTCGTTATCTCGACGACCTTGTAGAGGGCGTCCGTCGGCTCCGGCATCCCGGTCATTCCGCGAGGGCCTTCGCCGCCTCCTTGGCGGCATAAGTCAGAATCAGGTCGGCCCCGGCCCGCTTGATCGACACCAGAATCTCCATCATCAACCGGGGCCCGTCGACCCACCCCAGCGTTTCCCCGGCCTTCACGATCGAGTACTCTCCGCTGACATTGTAGGCGGCCACCGGCAGGTCGAAAGCGTCGCGGACACGGCAGATGACGTCGAGGTAGGCAAGCGCGGGCTTGACCATGACGATGTCCGCACCTTCCTGGATGTCGAGCGCCACCTCCCGGAGCGCCTCCCGCGCGTTTGGGGGATCCATCTGGTACGAGCGGCGGTCGCCGAACCCGGGGGCGCTCTCCGCCGCGTCCCGGAAGGGACCGTAGAACCCGCTTGCGTACTTCGCCGCGTACGACATGATGGGGATCCCTTCGTACCCCTCATCGTCCAGCGCCCTCCGGATGGCCGCTACCCGCCCGTCCATCATGTCGGAGGGAGCCACCAGATCCGCCCCCGCCCGGGCGTGCGTCACGGCGCTGCGAGCCAGGATGTCGAGCGTCCCGTCGTTGTCCACGTCGCCCGCGGGGTTTAGGATCCCGCAATGGCCGTGATCGGTGTATTCGCAGAGGCAGACGTCGGTGATCACCTGGATATCGGGAACGGCGTCCTTGATCGCCCGGACGGCCGTCTGCACGATCCCGTCGTCGGAACAGGCGTCCGACCCCACGGGGTCCTTTTTCGTCGGGATGCCGAAGAGGAGAATGGCGGGAATCCCCAGGCCCCGGACCTCCCTGACCTCCTTCACGAGGTTTTCCACGCTCAGCTGGAAAACGCCCGGCATCGAGGAAATCTCCTTCCGGATCTTCCTGCCGGCGGCAACGAAAAGGGGATAGATCAGGTCGTCCACCGAGAGGATCGTCTCCCGGACCATCCGGCGGATTCCCTCATTCCTTCGCAGCCGCCTTGGGCGATGTTCGGGATACGTCATGGGGTCTCACCTCCGCGGGAAGGGAGGGCGAGATGCGCCTCGATCGCCTCCAGCATCCCGGCCAATGTGAATGTTTCGGGCATGATGTCCACGGGGTAATTCCTTTCCTTGACGGCCCTCGCGGTAACCTCCCCGATCACGGCAATCCGGCTTCGGGAGAGGACGGACGCGGCGCGTTCCTCCCCCAGCAGGAGAAAGAAGTTCCGGAACGCCGAAGGGGATGCGAAGGTACACACGTCGGGAGGCCTCTCCCCGATCTCCGCGGCGGCCTTCTCGTCCCCCGCAGGCAGGCCGTTCCGGTACGCCGTCACGACATCCACCGTACCACCCCGGGAGCCGATCTCCTCCAAAATTACCTCCCGGCCCTCCTCGGCCCGCGGGAGAAGAAACCGTTTTCCCGAAACCCCCTCCCGGGCCAGCGCCTCCACCAACCCTTCCGCGGTATGCCTTTCCGCCGAGAGATGAACGGGGAAACCGTGCCGCGCGATCACCCGGGTCGTGCCGGGCCCCACGGAGGCGATCCGGATTCCCTCGGGAATCTGCCGGATTCCCCGTTTCGCCGCACGTGCGAAGAAGAACCGGGCGGCGTTGGCACTTGTAAAAAGAACCCAGTCGAACACCCCCAGGCAGGCGATAGCCTCGTCCAGCAAGACGGTGTCGTCGGGTGGGACCAGCAGGACCGTTGGGAATATCACCGGCACTCCCCCCCGCTTCCGGATGACCGCGGAAAACTCTTCCGCCTGTCCTTCGCCCCGCGTCACCAGGATCCTTTTCCCCCGGAGAGACATGGCGGCTACCCGTCCGCCGCCCGGTACACTTCGTCCAGGATTTCCTTCGCCCCGCGGGCGAGCAGCTGCTCGGCAAGACTTACTCCCAGCGCCTCCGGGTCTTCGGTGCTCCCCCTGGCGCTGTCGCGGATGATCTCGGTCCCGTCGGGGCGCCCCACCATTCCCTTGAGGAAGATGCTGTCCCCTTCCGTACGTCCGTAAGAGGCGATCGGGACCTGGCACCCCCCCTCGAGCCGCTTCAGAAACCCCCGCTCGGCACGTACCGCGAAGGCGGTGTCCCGGTCGTTCAGGAACGAGACCGCCTCCCGGGTATCCGGGTCATCGACGCGGATCTCGATCCCCAGGGCTCCCTGCCCGATGGCGGGTAGCGACATCTCCTCGGGGATGTACTCGGTAATCTTCGCCTCCCATCCCAGGCGCCGAAGCCCCGCTGCCGCGAGGATAATGGCGTCGTAGCGGCCTTCTTCCATTTTCCGGATGCGGGTGTCGAGATTCCCGCGGAGAGTCTCCACCGAAAGATCGGGACGAAGGCCGAGAAGCTGGGTCTGCCTGCGCAGGGAGCTCGTCCCCAGCTTCGCCCCTCGCGGGAGCTCCTCGAACTTCCGGTACTTCACGGACAGGAAGGCGTCCCGCGGATCCTCCCGTCGCGTGATGGCGACGATCGCAAGCCCGTCGGGCAGATCGGTGGGAACGTCCTTCATCGAGTGGACCGCGATATCGATGCCCCCGGAGATCAGCGCCTCCTCGATCTCCTTGACGAACAGTCCTTTTCCCCCGACCCGGGCGAGCGGGACATCGAGGATCATGTCCCCCGTCGTCTTGATCTTCGTGATCTCGACTTTCCTGCCCGTCTTCCTCTCGATCTCGAACTGGATGAACTCGGCCTGCCACAGGGCGAGCTTGCTGCCTCGACTGCCGAGACGGATCACCTGGTTTGCTTTGCCCAATCCACCTTCCTCCCGATGTTGTGCGCCCTATTCCTGCGGCGGCTTCCCGGTTTCGTCCGCGTCCCCGGTCCCGCTCCGTTCCGATGCTTCCGGCAGGTCGAAGATCTCCCGGACCACCGACACGAGATCCATCTGGTTTCCGCCGTCGGCGTCCCTCTTGAGCGAGGAGATCGGGGCGTGAAGGACCTTGTTGAGAAGCGAGGAGGCGAGGGACTCCACCACCTTCCTCATCTTCGGATCTTCCGTCCCGAGCATCGACATCGCCTTGGCCACCTCGGTGTTCTTCACCTCCTCGTACTTCCTGCGAAGGTTGATGATCGTGGGCGTAGCCTGCTGGGCATCGAGCCACCGGCGGAACGCGCGGACTTCCTCCGCCACGATTTCCTCGGCCTTCAACGCTTCCCGCTGGCGCTCCTCCAGGTTCGTCTCGATGACGTTGTTCAGGTCGTCGATGTCGTAGACGTACACGTTGTCGACCTGGTTTGCGTCGGGGTCGATGTCCCGGGGAACGGCCATGTCGATGAAGAACATCGGCCGGTTCTTCCGGATGCGGATGACCTCCTCGATATCCTGTCTCCGGAGGATGAAATGCGGGGCGCCTGTGGAGGAAAGAACGATGTCGGCCCGCTTCAGGTGGACCGAAATCTCGTCGAACCGGATCGGGATTCCCCCGAACTCCTCGGCGAGCTTTCCCGCGCGCTCGAAGGTCCGGTTGGTCACCAGGATTCCCTTGACGCCGGCGGAGATGAGGTGCCGGGCTGCCAGCTCGCACATCTCCCCCGCCCCGATAAGCAGCACGGTCTTGTCCGAAAGATCCCCGAAGATCTTTCGCGCGAGCTCGACCGCGGCGTAGGAGACCGATACGGCGCTGCTTGCCACCTTGGTCTCCGTGCGCACTCTCTTTGCCACCGAGAACGTTTTTGCGAAGAACTTGTCGAGAACCGGCCCGATCGTGCGGAACTCCGCGGCATAGCCGTACGCGTCTTTCACCTGACCGAGGATCTGCGGCTCGCCGAGCACCATGGAGTCCAGACTGCTGGCCACCCGGAACAGGTGCTTCACCGCGTCGTCCTTTTCGTAGTGGTAGAGATACCCGTTCAGCTCCCCCAGCGGGATCCCGTGGTAGGCGGCCATGAACTCCTTGGCTTCGGATGTGCCCCGGGAACCCATGCGGGCCAGCGCGCAGATCTCGACCCGGTTGCACGTGGACAGGATCACCCCCTCCTTGAGAGACTCCCTCTCGAGGAGACTCCGGAGCGCATGACCGATCGCCTCCGTGGGGAAAGCGAGACGCTCCCGGATTTCCACGGGGGCGGTCCGGTGATTGAGTCCTATGATGACGATGTGGCCCATCGGGAAATCCTTGTCCCCCCCCTCACCGCGACAGGCTGGAGTAGGAGTGGAGGCCCGGCAGGAGGAGATTGACGCCCAGGAACGTGAAGAGGACCGCGCCGAACCCGACGATCGCGAGGATCGCCGCCTTGCGCCCCCTCCACCCCACCGTCAGCCGCCCGTGGAGAAGCGCGGCGTAGAGGAGCCACGTGATGAGCGACCACGTCTCTTTCGGGTCCCAGCTCCAGTAGGACCCCCAGGCATATTCGGCCCAGATGGAGCCCGTGATGATCCCCATGGTGAGGAGGGGAAACCCGATCGTCAGGCACCGGTAATTGACCTCATCGAGCACGTCAAGCGAGGGCAGACGCTTGAAAATCGCCCCCATTTTCTTGCGTTTGACCTGTTTTTCCTGCAATAGATACATGATGCCCGCGCCGAAGGCGACGGCGAAGACCGCGTCACCGACGAACAGAAGAAGGACGTGAATCGGGAGCCAATAGGAGTTGAGGGCCGGGGCCAGCCCGGCAACCTCCCCCGGCAGGAACGCGGCGAAGATACTGAAGGTGAAGGCCAGCGGAGCGACGAACGAGCCCAGGGCCCGCAGATTGTACCGTATCTCGACGACGAGGAAGATGCCCGCGATCGAAAGGGCGAAAAACGAGAGCGACTCGAACAGGTTCGTCACAGGGGTGTATCCCGCCGACGCGTATCGGAGGGCAAATCCGGCGGTGTGGAGGATCACCCCGATCAGGAGAAACATCCTCCCCAGCTTCGCCCCCCGCTCCTTCATCGTGATGATGAAATATAGGTACGAC
>JBAUKK010000141.1:0-8806 GCA_049577645.1 Candidatus Deferrimicrobiaceae bacterium | reverse complement strand
GACTTGAGACATCGTGTCTATCCTCCTTTTTTTCTACTGAAAGCGACTGTCCGATCACTGCCCTACGATGAAGATCGGTTTCCCGTAACCGAATCCTTTTCCGTCGACTCCTGTGGTTCCCCCCTTTCGTTAAATTTATTTTCCGCAAACAGACAGTTCTCGATATCAAGCACGTGGTCGAGCATGACTTGCGCGGCGAGCTCTCCGTCCCCCGCCTTGATCGCGTCAAGCACCTGTCTGTGACGCGCTAAGGACCTCTCGGGTCTTCCCTCCACCTGAAGATACTTTTCCCGACTTTCCGCAAGAAGATCCCTCATGTTGTCGGTAAGGCGGAGAAGAACCCTGTTGTTTGTTGCTTTTGCCATGAAGTAATGAAACGCCTTGTCCACCTCGGTTCCCGTTTCCCCTTTGGCGATCGCCTGTTCGTGCAGGACCAGGACTTCCTCCATCTGGGCGATTTCCTCCGCGGTGGCCCGTTCCGCGGCGAGGCAGGCAAGATGGGGTTCGATCAGCCGCCGCATCTCGAAAAGCTCAATTTGGCTGTCCTTCTCCGAAAAGATGACAGAGGCCAGGGGACTGACCAGGGACTCCACGGATATACTGGCGATGTACGTTCCGTCGCCCTGACGACTTTCGAGATACCCCTTGCTCTCCAAAGAACGGAGCGCTTCCCGAACGGAGGACCGGCTCACACGGAACACCTCGGAAAGCTCGCGTTCCCCGGGTAGCTGGTCTCCCGATTTGAGCCTGCCCTGCTCGATCATTTCCTTGACCTTGACAACAATTTCCTCGTAGACCCTGGTTTTTTTGACCGGCTGGAACAATTTCCGTTTCTCCTGCACCCTTTCTCCCATAAGACCGAGGAATCAGTGCTTCCCCGCGCCGGATTGGACCACCATCGATGTTCCCAACTCGATTGCCTGCTCGAAATGCCGTGGGGTGATCTTGCAACGCAAAAAATCGGGCCGCTCCTCTTTTTTCAGGCACTCTTCCATTGCCAGCAGGACCGCCTTCTTGCACAGGGACTCGATATCTGCCCCCGTCCACCCCTCGCTCATGTCGGCGAGGGTTTCGATGTCGACCTGGGAATCCAGAGGAAGCGTCTGCATGAACGTATTCAGGATCTCGATCCTGTCCTCTCTGGCGGGAAGAGGGAATTCGATGACGTAATCGAAGCGCCCGGCCCTGAGCAGCGCCGGCTCCATAAGGTCCATGCGATTGGTGGCGGCGATGACCACGATTCCCAAGGAGCTCTGGAGGTCATCGAGCTCCCGAAAGATCTGGCTGACGATCCTCTGGGAGATACGGCCGGAATCTTCTGCTGTCCGGGCCGGGGCGATGGCTTCGACCTCGTCGATGAGCACGATGCACGGGGATACCTGTTTGGCCCGCTTGAATACCTCCCGTAAGCCCTTTTCCGATTCCCCTACCCACTTCGACAGAAGGGTGGGAGGATCGACGACGAGAAGGGTCATTCCC
Source organism: Candidatus Deferrimicrobiaceae bacterium (assembly GCA_049577645.1). Classification (GTDB taxonomy): domain Bacteria; phylum Desulfobacterota; class Deferrimicrobia; order Deferrimicrobiales; family Deferrimicrobiaceae; genus CSP1-8. Next base: position 7,327 of record JBAUKK010000141.1, on the reverse strand, counting down.
GTCTCCCCTGCAAGAGCCCTTGCCAAAAGGGTTTTCCCCGTCCCGGAGGGGCCAGTGAAGAGAACGCCCTTCGGGGGGCCCAGACGGGATTGGGCGAAGACGGGCAGACCGCGCAATGGAAGCTGAATGAGGGACAGGAGTTTCTGCTTTATCTCATGCAATCCACCCACATCTTTAAAAGAGAGGCGAGGCTTCTCGATCATGAACTCCCGGGTCGAGGTGGGCTCGACCGACTTGAAGGCAGTCAGAAAATCTTCGGCGGTGACCTCGATTTTCGTATCCTTTGGCAGACCGGGCTTCGTATCCACCTCGAATTTGATCCCGGGCATGAGGCGACGCAGTGTCGCCATGCCTGCTTCCGAGCAGAGGGCGGCAAGGTCCGCCCCGACATACCCATGGGTGATTTCTGCGAGACGAACCAGGTCCACATCCGCCGCGAGCGGCATCTTGCGGGAATGGATCTTCAGGATCTGGAGGCGATCCGCCCGGTTCGGGACGCCGATGGTGATTTCGCGGTCGAAACGTCCGGGACGGCGAAGAGCCGGATCGACCAGCTCCGGCATGTTTGTTGCGCCGATGATCACGATCTCTCCCCGGGCTACGAGACCATCCATCAGGGCAAGCAGCTGCGCCACCACCCGCTTTTCCACATCCCCGATGACCTGCGCTCTCCTCGGGGCAAGAGCGTCCATCTCATCGAGGAAAATGATGCTGGGCGCGTTTTTACGGGCCTCCTCGAAGACCATCCTGAGTTTCGCCTCGCTCTCCCCGTAGAACTTGTGGATGACCTCGGGTCCGTTGACGTGGATGAAATGGGCCCGGACCTCGTTGGAAATGGCTCTTGCGATAAGCGTTTTTCCCGTTCCCGGAGGCCCGGAAAGAAGAACCCCCCGCGGGGGATCGATCCCGAGTTTGGTGAAGAGTTCGGGGAACTTCAGGGGGAGCTCGATCATCTCCCGGACACTGCGAAGCTCGTGTTCCAGGCCCCCGATGTCCTCGTAAGAAGCCCGGAACGCCTTTTCATAGGAAAAATCCGAGGCCCGGAAAGTAATCGTCGTATGGGGAGTGATCCGGAGGGCCCCTCTCGGGCTTGCCCCCTCCACGATGAAGAACTGCGGCCGGGTTCCGAACAGTGCAATCTGGAGCTTGTCTCCGATGACCACATGGAGTCCTGCCAGGAGTTGAATGATATGATGGATCTCGGCATCTTTGGGGATCGGCCTGCGGGGATCTGAGGGAGTGAGGATCAGGGTGTCGGCCTGCTTGAACGGGACTTTCTGGACGGTGCACCATTCGTCCACCGAAATCTGGGCGTTGTCCCTTGTAATGCCGTCGATCATAATCAGGCTCTGGCCAGAGTAGTGCGTGTTGGTCTGTGCAACGCGGGCCACCGTGGACCGGCGGCCGGTAATCATGACGGCATCTCCGGGGACGGCACCCAGAGATTTCAGGACATCTTCATCCACGCGGGCAAGGCCCTTCCCCTCGTCTTCGATAAAGGCCTTGACTACGCGCAGCGAGAACTCTTCTTTTCGTTTCACTTGCGCCTTCATTACCTTACCGTTGTTTCGTTGTTTTTGGGCCAGTTGTCGGGTGGTCTGACCAGTATTAGGTCCTATGGTCAGACCAGAGGATATGATTTACTGTGATCCCTGTCAAGGGGAAACACGAGTGATCCGCAATAGCCATATTTCTTAGGAGGTTATGGTGCACAGTATGCATCCGTCGGAAGAGATGTCGAGACAAATTCGCCCCCCTGTATTCGAGATACTGGATGCAGCCGCCGGGGGAGATCTCGCGAAAATCCCGGCTCCCCTTCCCGATTCGTCTAGGCTCGCACGAAGACCGTTCGTACAACACCTGTCTCTTGACATGCGTTTCCAATTCCTTCACAATCGGCACTCAATCACATCTCGAGACCCGGAAAAACCGGCCGGGTGCAGACGAAGGAGAACGCATGTACAAGAACATCCTCTTGCCGACAGATGGGTTGGGGAAATGTGCATACGGTACCTGTCACGGGGTCCTGCTTGCCAAAGACCTCAATGCCAAGATTACGGCAGTTCACGTCACAGGCAAATTTTCTGCGCATGAAATTCTGGAGATGTATCAACCGGAATCATTAGTGGGGCGCTCGGATATCGAGAAGGCAAAAGAGGCCTGGGCCAAGGCGGAGGAATCGAAGACGTTTCTGGCGGACAAGTGCCTCGAAGTGGCGGAAAAGATGTGCACCGATGTGGGCGTTCCGTGCGAGACGGTACATATTACCGGCGAATCCCCCGTCGACGGCATCCTGAAGGTGGCCAAAGAAAAGGGCTGCGACCTTATTTTTATATCGACGCACGGCAACCCGGGAGTCATGGGAGCTTTGTTCGGAACCCTCGCGACGAAGATCATGTCCCAGTCAAGGTACGCGGTTTTGACCCACTATTGCGGGGGGCCAAGCTGAAGCATCCGGTCTTTCCCGCGAATCCGCCGTTCCGGTCCACGCGGGCAAGGGTTCAAGTCGATTCGTGATTCGTGATCGGCAACCGGTTGCCCATTGTTCATCACGGGCAGCTTTTTCCCGGAATCCTTTCCTGGGCTCCGGCGGGGCGTGTACTGCCTTCCTCCTGACGGTTCCATTAATTTATATTTTTTATCTGACCTTTACGGGAAGCCGTGAACCGCAACGTCCAAGGGAGGTGCGTGATGTCCACTGACTCCAGAGATATGCTCAGCATTCTCGCCGGTCCTGACACGGGAGGGTTCACTACCCGCCCCGTCATCATGGGCACGCATGGAATGGTCACCTCCGGGCATTATCTTGCCAGCAGGATCGGACTGCACATTCTCGAGGAGGGTGGTAATGCCGTGGACGCCGGTGTGGCGATGGGGTTCGCCCTGGCCGTCCTGGAACCCTACATTTACGGCATCGGCGGCGAAGTGCCCATCCTGATCTACCTGGCGAACGAGAAACGGGTAGTGAGCCTCTCCGGCCAGGGACCCGCCCCGCAAAGGGCGACCATCGAGTGGTTCCGGAAAAACGGGATCGAGGCCATTCCCGGCGATGGATTGCTGGCCGCCGCCGTGCCCGACGCCGTCTCGACCTGGATCGCAGCCCTGTCCCGCTTCGGGACCATGCGACTTGCACAGGTCCTTTCGCCTACCATTGACTTGGCGGAGCAGGGATTCCCCATGTTCGAACGGCTTGCGTCCGCCTTCGAGCGGAGCAAAGAGCAGTTCCTGGAGATGTGGCCGAGCTCGGTCCGGGCCTATCTTCCCGACGGACGCGTTCCGGCCGTGGGGGAGATCTATGTCCAAAAGGACCTTGCCGGGATGTTTGCAAGGCTCGTGGAGGCGGAATCCCGGGAGAGACGGAGAGGCCGCCGGGAAGCGCTTTCGGCCGCTCACGATGCCTTCTACAAGGGAGAGATCGCGGAGCGGATCTTCACGTTCATAACCGAAAACAGACTTTCCGACTCCACGGGAAAACGTCACGGCGGACTGATCACGAAGGAGGACCTGTCGCGCTACGCTACCCGGGTCGAAGACCCGGTAACGGCCACCTACCGGGGATACGACGTCTTCAAGTGTGGTCCCTGGTCGCAGGGACCGGTCTTCCTGCAGCAGTTGACCATCCTGGAAGGGTTCGACCTGGCCTCCCTGGGACACAACTCCCCCGAATACATCCACCTCCTGATCGAAACGGCCAAACTCGCGTTCGCGGACCGGGAAACGTATTACGGCGATCCGGACTTCGTCAGGGTTCCCCTCGAGATCCTTCTTTCCCGGGAGTACGCGGCGAAACGCAGGGACCAGATCGCCCCGGACCGCGCTTCCCTGGAACTGCGCCCCGGGAATGCATCCCCGTACCTGCCCGAGGAAAGAAAGGGCGGCTCGGATATCCACAAGGGAGACACCACCCATCTGGATGCGGCGGATCAGTGGGGGAACATGATATCCGCCACGCCCAGCGGAGGCTGGTTCCGCAGTTCGCCGGTCATAGAAGGCCTGGGCTTTCCCCTCGGAACCCGCATGCAGATGTTCTACCTGGACCCCGACCACGCCAATTGTCTTCAGCCCGGCAAACGTCCCCGCACCACCCTCACGCCGTCGCTGGTGTTGAAGGACGGCAGGCCGTTGATGGTCTTCGGCACACCGGGTGCGGATCAGCAGGACCAGTGGTCGCTCCAGTTCTTCCTAAACTGCGTGGACTTCAACATGAACATGCAGGCCGCGGTCGACACTCCCACTTTCCACACGAGCCATTTTCCCGCATCCTTCCATCCGCACAGCGCGCAGCCGGGGACGATGCACGTGGAAGGCCGCATCCCCGAGGCCACGGTTTCCGCCCTCCGGGAAAAGGGCCATACGGTGAAAGTTGGCGGCGAATGGAGCCACGGACGGGTTCTCGGCATACGGTACGATGCCAGCGGGAGAGTGATCTCCGGCGTAGCGACGGCGCGGCTGGAAACCGGATATGCCATGGGGTGGTAGGGCCTTGCGGGACAGGAGGGAGAGCCAAGGGCTCCCTCCCGAAACCGGAGGGAGCCCCGTTCGTTTCCGCTTACACCGATGACAGGGACGTCCCTTTTTTCCTCTTTTTCGCAATCGTCGTCTGGGCCGCCGCAAGGCGGGCCACCGGCAACCGGAACGGGGAGCCGCTCACATAGGTGAGTCCGATCTCGTCGCAGAACTCGATCGACCGGGGATCCACCTGCTCCCCGCAGATCCCCATCTTCATCCCCTTCTTGATCTTCCTGCTGTTTTGGATGGCCATCCTCATGAGAAGACCGACGCCCTTCCGGTCGATGGTGATGAAGGGATCCTCCTCGAAGATCCCGTGGGCCACGTAGTAAGGCAGGAACCTTCCCGCATCATCCCTGGACAGGCCGTACGTCGTCTGGGTCAGGTCATTGGTGCCGAAGGAGTAGAAGTCGGCTTCCGGCGCGATCTCGTGGGCCAGCAGGGCCGCCCGGGCAATTTCGATCATGGTCCCCACTTCGTAGCGGACCTTGACCCCGTACCGCTTCTGCACCGCTTCGGCGATCCTCACCGTCAACTCGCGCATCACGCTCAATTCCTTCACGTCGGCGATGAGCGGAATCATGATCTCGGGAATCGCCTTGATTTTCTGCTTGGCCACCTGGCAGGCGGCTTCCATGATGGCCTGGACCTGCATCTCGGAGATTTCCGGATACGTGATGCCGAGCCGGCATCCTCTGTGGCCCAGCATGGGGTTGAACTCGTGCAGCGCCTTGTTGCGCGCCTGAAGTTTCTGTAAGGGGACGCCCAGATCCTTGGCGATCGCCCTCAGTTCCTCATCGGTTTTCGGCAGGAATTCGTGCAACGGCGGGTCGAGGAGACGTATGGTCACCGGCAACCCGTTCATCACCTTGAAGATCCCGATGAAATCCTTTCGTTGCATGGGAAGGATCTTCTTGAGGGCCTTTTTCCTCCCTTCCGTGTCGTCGGCCAGGATCATCTCGCGAACCGCCTGCACTCTCTCTGCCTCGAAGAACATGTGCTCCGTGCGGACGAGTCCGATCCCTTCGGCACCGAACTTGAGCGCCATGCGGGCATCGGCCGGCGTATCGGCATTGGCCCTGACTCCGAGCTCCCGTACCTCATCAGCCCATTTCATGATGGTGTGAAAATTCTCCGTGAGTGCCGGCTCCACGAGGGGAACCATCCCCAGGATGACTTCCCCCGTGGTCCCGTTGAGGGTGATGGTATCGCCCTCCTTCAGGACATGCGGTTCCAGGGTCATGGTTTTCTTCTTTTCGTCGATGTGAAGCGCCGTGCAGCCGGCGACACAGCACTTGCCCATCCCCCTTGCCACAACGGCCGCATGGGACGTCATCCCTCCCCGGGCAGTAAGAATCCCCTGGGCCGCATCCATGCCCCCGATATCTTCGGGTGAGGTCTCGGTTCTCACCAGGATCACCTTTTCCCCCTTGGCGGCCGCCAGTTCGGCGTCTTCCGCGGAGAATACGACCTTGCCGACCGCAGCGCCGGGCGATGCGGGAAGCCCCTTGCCGATGACCTTGACGGGGACCTTCGGATCAAAGGACGGGTGCATGAGCGTATCCAGCTGGCCGGGGTCGATTCTCATGATGGCCGTTTTCTTGTCAATCAGCCTCTCCTTGACCATGTCGATGGCGATCTTCAGGGAAGCGGCGGCGGTCCGCTTTCCGATCCTGGTCTGGAGCATGTAGAGCTTGCCGTCCTGGACGGTAAACTCGATGTCCAGCATGTCCTTGTAGTGCTTCTCCAGCTTCCGGTAGATCCTTCCCAGATCGTTGTACGCGGCGGGGATTCTTCTCTTCAGTTCATCGATGTGAAGAGGCGTCCTGATGCCCGCCACGACGTCCTCCCCCTGCGCATTGCTGAGGTACTCGGCGAAGAATTTCCTCTGGCCGGTGGAGGGGTCCCGGGTAAAGCCTACGCCGGTGCCCGAGTTCTCGCCCATATTCCCGAACACCATGGCCTGGACGTTGCACGCCGTTCCGAGATCATGGGAAATATTGTTGAGTCTTCTGTAAGTGACCGCCCTGTCGGCGAACCAGGAGTTGAACACGGCATTGATGGCCAGCTTGAGCTGCTGGAGAGGGTCCTTCGGGAAACCTTTCCCGGTTTCCTTCTGGAAGATTCTCTTGAACTTCCCGACGAGGTCCCGTAGATCTTCCACGGTCAGGTCCGTATCCAGATGGACCTTCCTGCTCGCCTTCTTCGCTTCCAGGACCTTTTCGAAAAGCTGCCGGTCGACCCCCATGACGGTGCTTCCGAACATGGAGATCAGTCTCCGGTAGGTGTCGAGAGCGAAACGCTCATTGCCTGCCTTCGCGGCGAGAGCGTTAAGCGTGGTGTCATTGAGTCCGAGGTTCAGCACCGTGTCCATCATTCCGGGCATGGAAAATTTCGATCCCGAACGGACGGAAAGGAGGAGAGGATTTTTCGCATCCCCGAACTTCGTCCCCATCGCCTTCTCCACCTTCTTCAGGTTGGAAAGCACCTGTTCCCACATGCCGGGTGGATATTTCTTCTTGTTCCCGAAGTACGTATTGCACGCCTCGGTGGTGATGGTGAATCCGGCGGGAACGGGAATCTTCAGGTTCACCATATTCGCCAGGCCCGCCCCTTTCCCGCCCAGCAGGTCCCTCATCTTTCCCGTTCCGTCGGCCTTTCCGTCCCCAAAAAAATAAACATACTGTTTCGCGGCTCTCGGCATCAGCGACCTCCCGAAAAAACGTTGCGTTGGGACTGCGTTGGGAAAAAAAGCCCAAGGGCCAAGCAGCATGCCCTGGTGGTGATTGGCGGTCATTATAATGAATCGGCAGTTCGG
>JBAUKK010000140.1:0-4332 GCA_049577645.1 Candidatus Deferrimicrobiaceae bacterium | reverse complement strand
TCCTTCTCAAACTGAAATCGGAGCTCAAGTCGCTGCAGCAGAGCACTGCGCCCCCGTGCCCATTCCCGTTCTATTATTCGTTCAGCAATATCCTGTCCCACCCGTTGGCCCTCTCCCAGCACTTCCTCCAGGAATACCTGTGGCAACTTCTCCTTTTCCTGGGGGAATCGCCCTCCGCGGCGTTCGACCTCGATGCGTTGTGCGACACGCTTGCCGCTCGCGGGCACATGGAATGCCGGGATTATCTGTCCGCCCACCGCCGGTACTCGGAGGAGGGGGATGGCCTGTCCGCCCTGGCGAACGCCTTTTCCTTCCCGTTCGCGACCGGAGGAGAACTGCTGTACCCGGTTTTCCTCTTCGACGACTTCCAGTATACGATTAAACTGCAGAACATTCCCGAGGGCGCGATCTTTTCCATCCTTCGCCCCTACATCAAGTCCGGCCATTTCCCCATGATCATCTCCGGATCATCCCCGGGGCACGTCACCTCCTCGCTCAAGCGGGAAGGCTTGTACGGCTCGTTCCAGCTCCTCGAGGTCGGCGGGCTTTCGCCGGACGCCTCGGTGAAGGCGTGGGGTCCTCTCTTCGAGCGGAGGAAGATCCGGATGCCGGAGCACCTGGCGGTCCGCGCGGCGGTCCGGCTCGGCCACATCCCCATCTACCAGAGGATGCTCGCCGAGGAGGTTTCCTTCCGGAACGTCCTGATCGAGGACGAGGTGGAGTTCGAGAACCTGTTCGCGCTCTCGGTTACCGAAGGGAAGCTCAACCGGTACTGGCGGGAATTTTTCGAGAACGCCATACCGGACCGCGTCAACCGGGCCCGTGCCGTCAAGTTTCTGAAGCGGGTCATCTATGACCGGTTCCCGATCGACACGTTCGAAGGGGCGTTCTCGCTGATGGGGACTTCGCCGGAGGAAGGAAGCAAGATTCTATCGGCTCTTGAATTCAAGGGGTTGCTGAAGTCCGACTTCGAGCACATCGAATTCGTCCGGGATCCCGTCCTCGCCGATTTCCTCTTCTGGGCGTTCGAGCGCGGCGTCCTGGGCAAGAACACGTCGCAGGTCGCGGCGAGCATCGTGCAGGCGAAGATATCCCACGACCTGCAGGATGGGGGTCGGGGCGATCAGGAGGCGAGCGCCGAGATCGCGAAGGAGATGATGCGCCGGTGGGACTGCCGGGATGTGCCCGCGCTCCTGTTCGACTTCGGAAAATTTCACGAGAAGTATGGCGACAAGGGGCTTCTGGAGGTTTTGATCGGCCTGGAGGGGGATCCGCGGAAGGTGAGGCTCCCCAAGATCAGTTCGGTGTCGAAAGGGTACCGGACTCTCCGCGGGGGGAGCCGGTTCGACTTCGACCTCGTCGCTTACGGTTTCCACGACGGGGACTTCTCCGAGGAGAATCTGGTCATCTGGGCAGTGGACGTCAACACGGAAAAGAAGCTCGCGCACGTCGCGGTGGAACATTTCGAGAACCGGTGCCGGCTGCTGAGCCTGGACAAAGGCCTGAAGCCCGGCCAGCTCCGAAAATGGATCCTCTTCGACGGGGCCGCGGACGACGCGGTCGTGGGGCTGGCGGACCGGTACGGCATACATCTGACCCACCGGACGCAGATGCGCCTTTTTCTGAACCTTTTCGGGATGCAGGAACTGGAGAAGGGGCCTGAGGAAACGCGCCCGCCGGAGGCCCGGGAGGGTGAGAAGCCGCTCGAGTTCGAGCTCGTGCTGCCGATGAAAGCGGACACGGAAGTCGTGGCCGCTCGGGTGGCGGAAGAGGTGGCGGCCTACGCATCGCTGGACAAGGATACGGTGGACCGGATCAAGATGGCCATCATCGAGGCATGCATCAACGCGTTCGAGCACAGCGGGGCGGAAACGGGGAAAGTCCGCCTGCGGTACGTCCTCTCCCCCGAGCAGATCGAGCTGTTCGTCCAGGACGAGGGCAAGGGGTTCCGCGCGCCTGCGGAAGGGGACGAGTCGAAGCGGAACCGGGGATGGGGGCTCAAACTGATCAGTGAGCTGGTTGACGAAGTGCAAATCGAAACGGGAGAGCACGGGACGACGGTTCGGATGGTGAAGAACCTGCGTCACGCGAACGTCGAAGGAAGCACTACGACAAACGGTGAGGGATGATGACGTGAGAAATCGGAACGTAAAAACGCGCGAAGCGGGCGAGGGTGCGTCCGTCGTCTACGTAAACGGATACCTCAACAGCCTCCTGGGGGAGGAAGTGGAGCGGGCGGTCCACGATGTCATGGAAGCCGGCCGGTCGAGGGTCGTGCTCAACTTCGAAGGGACCCGGCTCATCAACAGCATCGGGATCTCCTTCATCATCGGTATCGTGGAACGGATGGCGGAGCGGAACGGCACGCTTGCGTTCTGTTCGCTGAACCGGATCAACCAGGACCTCTTCCGGATGACAGGCGTCTCCCGGTACGTCCAGGCATTCGATTCGGAGGAAGAGGCGATCGCCTCCTTCGCCCAGACGGCCTGACCCCGCCTCGGAAGACGAAAACATCCGACCGCAGGCGGCAGGCGCTATCATCGCCCGGACCCGGCTAGGCGATATCCGCCAGAATGGCCCGCAGGGACGCGACGGACCGTTGGAAATGTTCCTCGCGATGCGGTTCCACCGTGAGGATGGGCGTTGTTCCCGCGTCCCGGGCGGCCAGCAGGACCTCCCGGAAGTTGATCGATCCCTCCCCTACCGGAAGATGGTCGTCCCGGAGACCACGGTTGTCATGGATGTGCATCTCCCGAAGGTCGGGGCCGAACGCCTCCATCCATTTCCGGACCGGTAGGCGCGAAAAGAGCGTGGCATGGCCCGCATCGAAGCAGAAGCCCAGTCGCATCGACCCGACGGCCGTCCGGAGGCGGAGGAGGTGGTCCGGGACGGCGTCGAAGACGTTTTCGAGGAAGATGTCGACGCCCGCGGCTTCCGCCGTCTCCGCCACTTCGGAGAACGTCTTCTTCGCTCCTTCCAGCCAGGCCTCATCATCGAAGTCGAATAGCCAGTCCGAGTACCCGCCGTGCATCACGATTCCCAGCGGACGGAACAGAAGGGCGAGGGAGACGGACTGTCGCAGGCGGCGCACGGTAACGCGGCGAATCTCCTCGTCGCGCGCTCCCGGACAGAGATCGTTGAAGGGGGCGTGAAACGTGGCAGTCGCGATGCCTGCCGACCGGAGAGAATCCGCCGCCGCTTCCGCGTCTTCCGGCGTGAGCCGGTCGAGGGTGGGTCCGGAAAGGTAGATCTCCGGCCCGACCCCGGCCAGGGAGAGCCGGCTGACCGCATCTTTCTTCCCCAGCATGGGAAACGGAATCGTCGAATGAATCGTCCATGCCATCCGGTTTATTTTTCCTCCGCATCTGGTGTATCCGGAACGTGAAAAGATACCGTATCGGGAAACGCTCCGCAACCGGAACGGTATCCGTTTGGAAACGGACAAGAAAACCCCTTGACATGCTGTAGTATACTGCATACATTGACGGGCAATTACACGAGGCCTCCCCATGGCGAAGATGACGATTCAGATTGACAACCATTTGACTTTGCGGGAAAAAATCGTTGAGACGATCCGCAACGCGATCGTAAACGGGCAATTGCCCGCCGGTACCCGGATTGCCGAACCGGATCTCGCGGAAAGGTTCGGCATCAGCCGGACGCCGATACGCGAAGCATTCCGGCAGCTGGAGACGGAGGGGTTCATCACCGTCATACCCCGGAAGGGGGCGGTCGTGGCCTCCCTGTCCCCCAAGGACGTCTCGGACTTTTACGACCTGAAGGCCATCCTCGAAGGCTATGCGGCGCGCGCCGCGACGAAGAAACTCACTGCGAAAGACGTCTCGAAGATGGATGTGTTGAACCGCCAGATGGAGGCCGCCGCAGCCAAGAAGGAAGTGAAGAAGATCCTGGCCCTGCACAACGAGTTCCACGACATCTTCGTCAAGGCGTGCGGGAACGAGAAACTCCATGCCATCGTCCAGAACCTGGTGATGCAGTTCCAGAGGTTCCGGCTGATCCTGGCGATGCCGGGGCGGATCGAGGGGGTTATCCAGCAGCATCGGGAGATCATCGAAGCCTTCCGGAAGAAGGATGAAGCGCTGGCGGAGTTCCTTGTCCAGAAAAACGCCTACTACGGGAAGAAAATTCTTCTCCGGGAACTCGCCAAGGGGTAATCCCCGGGCATGCCCACGCCGGACAGCCTTCGCCAGATTCCCTCTGTCGCCTCTCTCCTGAAACGCGACGAAATCCGCCCCCTGCTTGCATGCCATCCCCGCGCGGTGGTACTGGAGGCAATGCGGAAGCTTCTTGACGCGTGCCGGAGCGAAGCCC
>JBAUKK010000139.1:0-13495 GCA_049577645.1 Candidatus Deferrimicrobiaceae bacterium | reverse complement strand
TCATTCCCCTTTCCTTCGTCAGGCGCTCGACCCGATCCGCGGTCTCCTTCGCCTTGTAGGAACTCTTCACGGTTACCAGGCCTTCCCCCGCGGATGCCGCCGGGACCGCAAACAGGGCGAGCAACAGCAGGTAAATCGGCATTCTGCGCATATCACACCTCTCTCTCCGGGAAACGGATCGTCATGCCGATATTAGATGCCGATTCCCATGGAAGTTTCCTTTCGACCCGCGCCCGCCTACTCGTGACCCAGGACGGGGTGCGGTTCGTACGGATCTCCGAGGGCCTTTTGCTCCTCCGCGGTGAGCTCGATCTCGAGGGCCTTGACCGCCTCATCGAGATGTTCCATCCGGCTCGCGCCGACGATCGGGGCCGTAACACCCGGTTGGTGCAGGAGCCAGGCGAGAGCGATCCGGGCCATGGAGGCCCCCCGTTTCCCGGCGAGATCCGCGACGCCTTTGACAACCGCCTGATCGCCCGGGCGGACGTACATCTCCTTCTTGTACGTGTCCGTGCGGGCGCGGACGGTGCCGCCGTCCCCCCCGGCAGATGGCGCTCTCGCAAGGAGCCCCCGCGCCAGCGGGCTCCAGGGAAGGATGCCGATCCCCTCCTTCCGGCAAAGGGGGATCATTTCCCTTTCCTCCTCCCGGTAGACCAGATTGTAATGGTTCTGCATCGTGACGAACCGGCGGTATCCGCGTTGGTCCGCAGCGCCCAGCATCCGGGCGAGCTGCCAGGCATACATCGAGGATGCCCCGATATAGAGCGCCTTCCCCGAGCGCACGATGCCGTCCAGGGCATCCAGCGTTTCCTCGATCGGCGTGGTGGGGTCGAACCGGTGGATCTGGTAGAGGTCGACGTAATCCGTCCCGAGACGCCTGAGGCTGTCGTCGATCGAGTGGCGGATGTGCTTGCGGGAGAGCCCTCTCTGGTTGGGATCGTCCCCCATCTCGCCAAACACCTTGGTGGCGATGACCACCTTGTCCCGGCCCGGCCCGAAATCCTTCAGGGCCTTCCCGAGAATCTCCTCGCTCCGCCCTCGGGAGTAGACATCGGCGGTGTCAAAGAAGTTGATCCCGAGCTCGAGGGCCCTGCGGATGAAGGGACGCCCCTCTTCCTCCTCGAGCACCCACTCCCGCCAGTTCTCCGCGCCGTAAGTCATGCAGCCCAGACAGATGCGGGACACCTTCACGCCGGTCGGGCCCAGATTCACGTATTCCATCTTTTGCTCCTCCCTCCTCCCGCTGACGCCTCGAGGCACTAGCGGTTCCCGATCAGCGGAACGATGAGTTTCGGGTTCGCCCCCGGAACGACGGTAACGGTTTCCACCCTGTCCACGCCGAGGGGTTCGTTCACAAAACGGAGCCGGTGGTCCCCCACCGGAAGTTCCAGGGAGGAAATCGGCGTCACTCCAAGATACCGTTCCCCCTCGTAGACCTTCGCCCAGGGAACGGCCTGGACCACGGTAAGCGTCCCCGTCAGCCGCTCCAACGCGATCCGGAAACGGGGAAGCTGCCCCAGCGCATCGGCCGATACACGGCTTGTGACGTACCCCGCCTTCCGGAATAATACCGTTTTTCCCGCCAGCGGCGCGGTGTCCAGGCGAAATGGCGTCAAGCCGAGGGACGGCCCGTTCTCGAATCCCACCGAAACGCCTGCCGGTTCCGTCTCGATCCACACCGGGCTCCGCTTTCCGGGCAATAGACTGTCCTGATCAACGTCCCCGGACCGGGGTCCGGACCGGGACGGCGGGGAAACGGGAGGAGACACAGGCGGTGGCTCCCCGGCATCCGCCTGTCTTGCCGCCTCGGATGGTCCGGACCCGCCGGCAGGGGAGGCAGTCACCACGGGGGATGTTTCCCTCTCCACCGGGCCGGATCCCATCCACCACATCACCCCTCCCACGGAGGCCGCCACGAGCGCCGACGTCACGCCGATTTTGACCCCGCGTCTTCCCATCATTCCGTACGTTGCCCTCTTCTCCCGGATCAGGCCCGCGTCGCCTGCCCAAGGAAGGGCGTCTGCGACAACCGTGTCCTCCTCTTTCTGCCCCGCCCCGGGAAAAAGGAGATCCCAGAAAGCGGAAAGGTCGGTTCGGGAAACCGTTTCGGGGATTGCCCCGGCGATCGCCTTCACGAAGACGCCCGCGTCCGGATACCTGTCCCCCTTCTCCTGCGACATGCTTTTCCGCAGAATTCCCGAAATCGCCGGGGGGAAACGGTCTCCGGGAAGTCTTTCCGCATCGTAGTCCCTCAACCGGGCAAGAATCTCGTCTCGCCCCTCGCCGTCGAAGAGCCTCCCGGGAAGAAAAAACTCCGCGGCGATCACCCCGGCGGAGAAAAGATCCGAGGAGGCGTCCGCCTCCTCTCCTCTGGCCTGCTCCGGAGACATGTAGGAAAATTTCCCCTCCCATCCTTCCGGCCGTTCCTCTGTGGGGCGCACCGCCCTTGCTATGCCGAAATCGGTGAGTTTCACCGCTCCTCCCCGCGACAACAGGACGTTGCCGGGGCTTACGTCCCGGTGGATGATTTTCCGGGAATGCAGGTACCCGATTCCGTCCAGCATTCCCTCCACCCAGTACCTCCAGAGAGGGAGGGGGATGGGAATCGACCGGAGGCGCACCTGGGCCGCCGCCTGCGCCATGTTCCATCCGTCGACGAACTCCATGACGAGGTAGTACGAGTTCCCCCGCCTTCCGAAGTCGAAGACCTGCACGAGATTCTGATGGGAGAGCGATGCCGCGATGCGCGCCTCCCGGACAAACATCTCGCGAAAGCGCGCGTTTTCCGTGAGGCGGGGATGAATCACCTTCACGGCCACTTTCTTCTCGAACCCCTCCTCCCGCCGCAGCCGGCAAAGGTACACCTCGGACATTCCCCCGGAGGCGATTTTCCTGACGACCGCATACCTGTCGGGCAGTCCAGGGACCAACCGGCTACCTCCTTCCCCCTTCGGCGGTGATCCCCAGCTGCTTCATCTTCCGGTGGATGCTGGTGCGATCCAGCCCCAGTCTCTCGGCCGTGCGGCTCACGTTGAATTCGTTCTGCCTGAGCTTCCGCGTGAGGAACTCCTTCTCGAAGGCGAGGACCGCCTCCCGGAAATCCTCCTGGTCGAATACCGTCGCGTGCGGCGTCTCCGCCCGGACCGACTCGGCGGAGAGGACGCGCCGAACGGTGTCCTCCCCGATCGCAGGACCCGTCGAAAGAATCACGAGCCTCTCCACGACGTTGCGCAGCTCCCGGACGTTTCCCGGCCAGGCGTGGGCCATGAGCAGTTCCATCGCCGCTCGGGGGACCTTCTTTCTTTCCTTTCCGTGCTCGGTGCAGATTTCCCCGACGAAATGCTCCGTGATCGAGGGAATGTCCTCCTTCCTGTCGCGCAGGGGCGGAACGAGTATCGGAAAGACGTTCAGGCGGAAGTAGAGATCGTCGCGGAAGCGGCCGGCCTCGACCTCCTTCGGCAGGTTGCGGTTCGTCGCGGCGATGATCCTCACATCCGCGTGGATCTTCTCCCCTCCCCCGACCCTCTCGAACTGTTTTTCCTCGAGGACCCGAAGGATCTTCGCCTGCGTCCGTGGGCTCATGTCCCCGACCTCATCGAGGAACAGGGTACCCCCGTCTCCCAGTTCGAAGCGCCCCCTCCTGCGCACGGCCGCCCCGGTGAACGCGCCCTTTTCGTGCCCGAACAGTTCCGACTCGATCAGTTCGTCGGGGATGGCGGCGCAGTTCACCGCGACGAACGGCCGGGCCGCTCGTTTGCTGTGGCGGTGGATCTCGCGGGCGACGATCTCCTTCCCGGAGCCGTTTTCCCCGGCGACGAGAACCGAGGCGTTGGTGGGGCCGGCGGCGGCGATCTCGGCCCGGACCCGCCCCATGGCATCCGAGTCTCCGACCAGGCGGTACTTCTTCTCGACCCTCTCCTTCAGCTCCACGTTCTCCCAGCGGAGCTGCCCCTGCTCAATGGCGCGGGAGAGGGTAATGAGCAGCTTAGTGAGGGAGATCGGCTTTTCGATGAAGTCGAACGCGCCCATCTTGACCGCTTTCACGGCCGTGTCGATCGTCCCGTGCCCCGAGATCATGATGACCGGTACGATCGGGTACGCCTCCCGGATCTTTTTCAGCGTTTCGATCCCGTCCATACCGGGCATCCACACGTCGAGCAGCACGGCGTCCACGAACGACCGGGAAAGAACCTCGAGCCCCTGGGTGCCGTCCCCGGCCTGGATCACGTGGTAGCCGTCGTCGGACAGGACCCCTTCGAGCGTCTTGCGGATGTTCGTCTCGTCGTCGATGACCAGAACCGAGTATCCCATGGCGTATCTACCCTTCTCTCTTCGGTCGGACGGGGAATTCGATCTCGAACACCGTCCCCTTCGGAACGTTGTCGCGGACCTTCACCGTCCCCTGATGGTCGCTCGCGATCGCGCTGACGATGGCCAGACCCAGGCCCATCCCCCCTTCCCTGCGGGAAAAATACGGCTCGAACAGTCGGTCCCGGTCCCCCGGAGGAACCCCCGGCCCGTCGTCGCGCACGGACACCCGCACGCTTCCCAGCGCCGGCTCGTGACCCACCCGCACCACGCAGCGTCCCTGCTTCCCCAGCACCGCTGCGGCGTTTTCCAGGAGATTGGTCACCGCGCGCCGGATCTGGAACGGGTCGTACCAGACCGGCGGTACCTCCCCCTCCTCGAACTCCCAGGAGATCCCGGGGTGCGCCGTCCGGAAGGTCTCCACGACCGGCCGCAGTTCCTCCCCGAGGTTCCCTTCCTTGAAGGCCGGGGTGGGCATGCGGGCAAACCGGGTGAACTCCTCGACGAGAGATTTCAGCGATCCCACTTCGGAGAGGATCGTCTGGGTGCACTCGGAGAAGGCGGAGTCGTCCTCGTGCGACGCGGCGAATTTCCTCTGCAGCCGTTCCGTGGAGAGCTGGATCGGCGTCAGGGGGTTACGGATCTCGTGCGCGATCCGGCGCGCGACCTCGCGCCAGGCCATGATCCGCTGGAGCCGCATCGCCTGGGAAACGTCGTCGAAGGCCACCACCAGCCCCATGTACTCCTCGTCGTCCCCCTGGAGCGCCGTCACGCTGACGCGCAGGGAAATCTGCTTCGCTCCTATGGTGAGATCCACCTGCCGTTCCACCTGCTTGCCCGGCGTCTCTCCCACCTCGCGCGAAAGGGTGCGAACGACGTCGTAGTGTTCCTCCCGGACGACTTCCTTGTACGGCTTCCCCAGCACCTTGTCCGTCTTGATCGCGAGCATCCGCTCCGCCACCTTGTTGATCATCGCGATGCGCCCCCCCCGGTCGATGACGATGACCCCGGTGGAGATGTTCGTAAGGATCGTCTCGATGAACCGGCTCCTCCTTCGAAGTTCCTCGAACGTGGCGGAAAGGGATATGTTGGCATCCTCGAGACTCTTCTTCATCTCCATGAGGTCCGCCGTCATCCGGTTGAAGGAGCCGACCAGGTAACCGAATTCGTCGTCGGAACGGTAGTCGAGCCGTACGGCAAGGTCTCCGGATGCCACCTTCTGCGTCCCCTCCGCCAGCATCTGGACGGGGACGGTGATCTGCCGCGCGAGATAGATCCCCATCCAGGAGGCGGCAAACACCACGAGCAGGGTGATGAGGATAAGGGTGGCGATGTAGCTGGCCCGGATCGGGTCGTCGAGGAGCCGCACCTGGTGGTACTCGTCGTATGTATTCGCGATCTCCCGGATCCGTTTCGCCTCCCGGGGCGGGATCGTCTTCACCGCCACGACGGCCCTTCCGTCGGGCAGGTGCCGCACGGCGGAAGCATACGACTCGCCGACGATCGTCATCACGCCCTGGCCGCGGACTGTTCCCTCCTCCCCTTTCAGGCGGGACCGGATCTGCGCGGCGATCTCCCCGGGCACGCCCCCGCTCACCGCCGCAACGCCGGTTTGCCCCACCAGCAGAAGCGAGACATCGGGGGGCAGCCCCCGCCTGGCATCCTCCAGGGAATCCTGCAGGGAGCCCTTTGTTCCCTTCCGGAGAACGGCGGTCGCCGCCCTGTCCACCACGCCCGAAAGGTTACCGGCCTCCCTCTCGAGACTCCCCCGGGCGATGTCGAGCGCGCTGGTCAGGGCGACCCCGACCCGGCCGCCGATCCACGATTTGATGCTCGTCGTAGTGATATTGGCGGCCGCGATGAACAGAATGATCGTGGGAAGGAGGGAAAAGGAGATGAAGATGAGCACCAGGCGGGACCGGATCTTCGCCCCCAGGATGTTCCGCTTCCGGTCCAGAATCAGCTTGAATACGTTCCGGGTGACGAGGAAGATCAGCAGGACGATCAGGATGACGTTGATGTTGATGAGTGCGAAGATGATGATGTTGTTCGTGAAGGCCACCGTACCGCCGATCGCCCCCAGGCGCGCCTCCAGGATTGTGAGGCCGACCACCAGGGCGGCCACGATCCCGATGGCAAACCTCTCCCGCCTCCTCTTTGCGCGTTTGTTCTCCGGGGATAGATCCGGCGTACTGGGAGGAAATTCTTTCATGGCGCGGAAATGTCTCCTCTCTCCCATTCGGTCTCCACGTCCCACAGGGAGGAGAAGAAAAAGATCGAACGGAGCGGATCCGACAGGCCCACCTTGTCGAGGCGCGTCCGGACGAGCGCCCGATACCGCTTGCCGCGCGCGACCTCATAGTAAAGAGGAACGATCACCTCGTACCGGGTCATCCCTGCGAGCGCGGTGAAGATGTCCGGCAGGAGTTCCACATCCGCGCCCCGGTTCAGTTGGTATACGCGTGAAAGGGCGTCATAGCGGACGGAGCGGGAAAAGGTGATATCGCCGACCGTCGTGTCGAACCAGTTCCGGTGGTGCCGCTGGACGCGAACAACGGTTTTGAAGGAAATCTCTATGCCGCTTTTCAGCGCCTCCACCATTCCGGGGGTAAAGGCGTTGCGCAGGGTGAACTGCACGCGGGCACTGCGTCCCTTGGCCTGTCCATGAATGTCCGTGATGCGTGGTTTCGGGGGGGCGGAGGCGGAGAGGCCGGGCGCCACGAGAACCCCAAGGAAAATCAGAGAAATAGCAACGTAGCGCAACACTTCCTCCCCGGACATTATACCGGGCTGAGGCAAACCTGCAACAGCGGGAAACTTCTTGGAAAAGAGGGGGGTGAGTGGCCCTTTACGGGCCACTCAAAGGGGGATTAGGCATTGACCTGTATATCCACGGGGACCTTCCCCGGGCTGACAGGCGATTTGGGTGATGCGGAATACACGGGCGACGCAAGATATTCGGCAACGACATGGTTTACCGTATGACCCGGACGGATGGCGAGGAAGCAGCCCCGCACGGGGCGCCCCAGCAGGGCCAGGTCGCCGATGAAGTCGAGCAGCTTGTGCCGGGCGAACTCGTTGGGGAAACGGAGTCCTCCCGCATTGTGCACCTTGTCGCCCTCGACGACGATCGCGTTATCGAGCGACCCCCCCTTGGCAAGACCGGCCGCGCGAAGGGCGTCGATTTGCTCCCGGAGGACGAAAGTCCTCGCGGGGGCGATTTCCATGAGGAAGTTCTCGGGAGTAAGGATGACCTTCGCCCACTGCCTCCCGATGGCGCTTGCCGGGAAGTCGACCGTCACCAATATTTCCATTTCCACGCCGGGGGAGAGGACCACCATCGACCCGTTCTGCCGGATCTTGTCGTTCTCCCAGACCCGCAGGAACTTCCTCCGGACGTCCTGCCGGACAGGGCCGGAGGCGGCGATCGCCTGGGAAATCTCGAGTGCGCTGCCGTCAAGGATCGGGAGTTCCGGCCCGTCCACCTCGATCCGTGCGTTGTCGATCTCCATTCCGTAGATCGCGGCAAGAAAATGTTCCACCGTGGAGACTTTCTCGCCACCGGCGGAAAGCACTGTCGCGTAGGCCGTTTCGACTACGTTCTCCACCCGCGCGGGAATTTCGGTATTCGTGTCCTTTCGGAGGAAGACGACCCCGGTATCGGGGTCAGCCGGAAGAATTCGGGCGCTGACACCCATTCCGGTATGGAGCCCGGTGCCGGTAAAGGAAAGCGGCTTGGAAACCGTATGCTGGAAAACGTTCATCCCTTACTCCCAACGATAATCATGTCTATTGGTTTTGCAAACGGCATGCCAGGACGGCAAAAATGAAACCGCTATTTTTTTCAGCTGGTTATATCCTTGATGCGAAGGGAACATCTTCCTGTGTTGCGACCATGCAACACCTCCTGTGGCCGGGAAACAACAGGGACTACTTGCGGAACAGCCAGAACAGAAGGGTAAGGACAACGCTGACCAGGATGCTCGTGGCCAGGGGAAAGTAGAAAGTGAAGTTTTTCCGCCGGACAAGGATGTCTCCGGGCAGCCTGCCGACCCAGCCTGCCTTGTCCAACAGGAGGAGCAGAAGCCCCATGCCGGCCAGAACCAGCCCGGAGACAATAAGGATTTTCCCCCAGGAAGCCACCCCGAAACTATCTCCTGTACTATTTACCGCCAAACACCGTCTTCAGGAGGTCGGTGACCCGTGCGGCCGGGTTCGTGCGGATCTTTTTTTCCTCCTGGCCCACCATATAGAACAGGCCGTCGAGCGACTTGTTCGTCACGTACTGGTCGAGGTCGAGCGATTCGGCTTTCATGAATGGCAGGGCGGTGTACTTTCCCATCATCTCCTTGTAGCTGCGGGTCGCCCCGACTTCGTCCATGCTGGACGAGATAATGGGCTTGAACGCCTCGGAAAGCTTGCCCCCGGTCCTCCCCTTGAAGAATTCGGTGGCCGCGGTGTCCCCACCGTTGAGAATCTGTTTCGCGTCCTCGATCGTCATCTCCCTGATCGCGTCGACGAAGATCGATTTCGCTTGCGGGGCGGACTTTTCCGCCGCGCGGTTCATGCTGAGGACGAATTCGTCCACCTGCTCCTGGTACCCCACCTTGCCCAGCACGTCCGCTACCTGCTGGATATTGTCGGGCATGAGAATCTTGATGGCCTGGTTGGCGAAAAAGCCGTCCGTCACGGAAACGAGGCTCACGGCGTTGCCCGTCCCGATCGTCAGTGCCTCCTTCAAGCCCCCGGCGACCTGGCTCTCGTCTGGTCCCGATTCCGGCGCAACAACTCCGATCCCCTTCTTGATGTCGTCGAAAAGTCCCGCATAGGCAGGAACCGCGAAAAATGCGAAAAACAAAACGGTCAGGGACACGGCCCGTTTCATCCAGTCACCCTCCTTCTCCGAACAATCCTTCCTGCTGGGGGGTGCGCCGGGGGGGCGTCAACCCGAGGTGGCGGTAGGCGGCGGGAGTGGCCACCCTTCCCCTCGGAGTGCGTTTCAGAAATCCCTGCTGGATCAGAAACGGCTCGTACACGTCCTCGATCGTGTCCCGCTCCTCGCTCACCGACGCCGAAATCGTCTCCACGCCTACCGGTCCGCCGTGGAACTTCTCGAGAATGACCCGGAGAATCTTTCGGTCCATCACGTCAAGCCCCTCCCGGTCGACCTCCATCTTGAGGAGCGCATGGTCGGCGATCTTCTGGTGGATCCTCCCCTCCCCGCTCACCTGGGCGAAGTCGCGAACGCGCTTGAGAAGCCGGATGGCCACGCGGGGCGTCCCCCGTGACCGGCGGGCGATTTCGCGGGCGCCGTCGTTGTCGGTCGGAATCGAAAGGGAACCCGCGGCCCTCCGGATCACCTCCTCGAGCTCCTCGGGGCGGTAATACTCCAGCCGGAAATTGACGCCGAATCGATCCCGCAGGGGGGAGGTAAGGAGGCCGGTCCGCGTCGTGGCGCCTACCAGGGTAAACGGCGGCAGGGATAGACGGATCGACTTGGCCGAAGGCCCCTGCCCCAGGATGATGTCGAGGGCGAAATCCTCCATGGCGGAGTACAACAACTCCTCCAGGACCCGGCTCAGCCGGTGGATCTCGTCGATGAAAAGGACGTCGCCGGGCTCGAGCGCCGTCAAGATCGCGGCGATGTCGCCTTTCCGCTCCACGGCGGGGCCGGAGGTGGTGCGGATCCCTACCCCCATCTCGTGGGCGATGATGTGGGCCAGTGTTGTTTTCCCCAGGCCGGGAGGGCCCGACAGAAGGACGTGATCGAGCGGCTCGCCCCGGGTTTTCGCCGCCCCGATGAAGGTCGTAAGGTTGGATACGATGGGAGCCTGCCCGATGAAATCAGCAAGGTGTTTCGGCCGCAGGGAGAGATCGAACCCCCCTTCCTCCCCTCCCGCCTTCGGCGTCACTATACGCTCTTCCACCGCCTCTCCTCCGCTACCGCGTGCGGGTCATCTGCGCGGCCCCGAGAGGCGCTTGAGCGCCCCCCGGATAAGGACTTCCGCGGGTGCGCCCGCCCCTGCCTCTTTCCGCAGGCCGGCCACCGTGACCTGCGCCTCGCTCCGGGGGAATCCCAGAGCGATGAGGGCTTCGGTGGCCTCGACCTCCGGCTCGGAGGATACCTCAACCCCCTCGCCGACGTGGACGGGGGTCAGTTCGACCGACACTTTCTTCAGCCGGTCCGGAAGCTCCAGCGCGATCCGCTGCGCCAGTTTCTTCCCGACGCCGGGAACACGCGTGAAGGGTAACGCATCCTCCCGCGCGCAGGAGGAAAGCACGCCGGCAATCCCCATCACCGACAGGACGGCAAGGGCGGACCTGGGCCCCACACCGCTCACGCCGATCATCGCCAGGAAGATCTCCCGCTCCGTCTCGGAAGAGAACCCGAAAAGGTCGGAGCCCCCTTCGCGCATGTGGAGGAAGGTGCGCAGGATGCACGCTTCCCCCTCGGGGGGCAGATCGGACCGCGTAACGGAGGACACGCTCACGCGAAAGCCCACCCCCGCGCATTCCAGCACGACGAAGTCTTTCCCCCCGCCCGAAAGGCGACCGCGCAGATGCTCGATCATGGTCGTCCATCATACCATTTCTTTTCCGATGGGAAACCCGATCGCGCGCGGTTGCGACAAAATGACATCGATTGACGGTACGCAGGACCGGAGCAAAGAACCGCTCCACGCATTCGTTTCGGCACCATGCCGCCGACATGACGCTATTTCGGCATAACGGCAAAATGTTGAACACCCTCCGGCCGGCAAGCCAACGTCCTGCAGAACGGGGACTCTTCATCCCCAAGCATTTACAACAGGAGGTACGGGAGAATGGGGGAAAGGAGATGAGATCCGTAACCCTGGGGGAAGTTCGCCTCCGGATCCCGCCTATGAGGGAAAGACCCTGGACACCGCCCGGCAGAAGGCGATCGCGAGGGCGTCGGAGGCGTCGGGGGGAACGGGCTTGCGGATGCCGAGCAGGCGGCACACCATCTCGGACACCTGCTCCTTGGGGGCGGAGCCGAATCCGGTGGCGGAGAGCTTGATCTCCTTGGCGCTGTATTCCTGGACGTCCAGGCCATGGATACGGCAGGTGACGATGGCGGCTCCCCTCGCCTGCCCGAGCTTCAGGGCCGACGCGGCGTTCTTCGCGAGGAAGACCTTCTCCACGACGGCCTCCGTGGGCCGGTGGAGGAGTATCACCTCGGAAAGCGTTTCGTGAATACGGTGGAGACGGTCGGGGAAGGAACCGGAGGAATCCGTGCGAATCACTCCCCAGGCGACCGGAGAGAGGTTGTTCCTCCGAACGTCGAGGATTCCGTAGCCGGTCCGCCGGGAGCCGGGGTCGATCCCGAGAATGCGGCGCCGGGGGGGCGTCATCGGCCGGGGCTCATGCCGAGCTCACGCGACCTCGGCGGAGCAGCCGCAGGAGGGGGGCGCAGTGAGGTAAAGCGCAGCCGTGCTGGTTGATCGCACGGCGAGCCACGAACGGAGCCCCCCCCTCCGAGGCAGCGGAGGCGATCGCCGCGCCGTTCATGTGCCGGCACGCGATGCCACTCATGCCCCGAATGCTTCCATCGCCTCGTCTGAGATGTCGAAGTTCGCCCAGACGTTCTGCACGTCGTCGGACTCCTCGAGGGCGTTCATCAGGCGGAGCATCTGGTCGGCCGCCTTCCCCTCGAGGTGGACCGTGGATTGCGGGAGCATCGCCACCTCGGAGGCGTCGATCCCCACTCCCTTCTCCTCCAGCCCCCGTTTCACGTCCTCGAATACCTCCGCCTCGCACCGGACCTCGTATTCGTGCACCTCCGGATCATTTACGACATCCTCCGCCCCCAGCTCGATCGCGAGCTCGATCAGCTTCTCCTCCGCGATCGCTTCCTTCGGGACGGCGATCGATCCCTTCTTCGTGAACATCCAGTTGACGCACCCGTTCTCGCCGAGGTTGCCGTTATGCTTGGAGAAGATGTGCCGGACGTCCGCCACGGTGCGGTTCTTGTTGTCGGTCAGGACCATGACAAGGACCGCAACGCCGTGCGGGCCGTACCCCTCGTACAGCAACTCCTCGTACGACACCCCCTCGAGCTCCCCGGTCCCCTTCTTGATCGCCCGCGAGATGTTGTCGTTGGGCATGTTCACCCCGCGGGCGGCGACGATCGCCGATCGCAGCCGGGAGTTCCCTTCGGGGTCCCCGCCTCCGATCCTCGCCGCGGCGATGAGCTCCCGCGTGATCTTGGTGAAGGCCTTTCCCCGCTGGGCGTCGGCCTTCCCTTTCCGGTGCTTGATCGAGCTCCATTTGTTATGGCCGGACATAACAACAACCCCCTATCGGCGGCGGGACGGTCCTGAGGTCGCCTGCCGGTTCATCCCCGCCCGTTGTGTGACTGCGGACCCTTTGCGGTTCTGCCAAGTCTGTGCGCAGGACCGTCCCGAAAAAAAAGCCCTGTGCTCCGTCTCCGGCGCAAGGGCTTGTATGAGATAGATTCGGCGGCGACCTACTCTCCCACGGGGGTAACCCCGCAGTACCATCGGCGCTGGAGAGCTTAACTTCCGTGTTCGGGATGGGAACGGGTGTTTCCTCTCCGCCATCGCCACCGAAAGAAGTGTACATACGGTACGCGCGTCCTGCGCGCCAACCGCTTCTGCGAACCGCGTCCGAACTTTTCCATCCGTTGAGTAGTGATCAAGCCTCACGGGCAATTAGTACCGGTTAGCTGAACGCATTGCTGCGCTTACACATCCGGCCTATCAACCTCGTAGTCTACAAGGGCCCTTCAGGGGGATCAAGTCCCCGGGATACCTCATCTCAGGGCGGGTTTCCCACTTAGATGCTTTCAGCGGTTATCCCTTCCGCACATAGCTACCCAGCGATGCCCCTGGCGGAACAACTGGTACACTAGCGGTGCGTCCATCCCGGTCCTCTCGTACTAGGGACAGCTCCCTTCAAGTATCCAACGCCCACATCAGATAGGGACCAAACTGTCTTGCGACGTTTTAAACCCAGCTCACGTACCGCTTTAATTGGCGAACAGCCAAACCCTTGGGACCTACTTCAGCCCCAGGATGCGATGAGCCGACATCGAGGTGCCAAACCTCCCCGTCGATGTGAACTCTTGGGGGAGATAAGCCTGTTATCCCCGGAGTACCTTTTATCCGTTGAGCGACGGCCCTTCCATACAGAACCGCCGGATCAC
>JBAUKK010000138.1:0-23510 GCA_049577645.1 Candidatus Deferrimicrobiaceae bacterium | reverse complement strand
CGCACGGCTGCGCTTTACCTCACTGCGTCCCCCTCCTGCGGTTGCTGCGCCCTGAATCTGGGACCCGAGGCGATGCGGGGGGTTCCGCAGAGCGGCCTGTGGAGCGAGTCCCCGGCTCTCGCGAGCGGAACCGGCAGCGAGCGGTCGAAGGTCGCGAGCGTAGCGGATGCGGACGCCCCCCGCGATCCAGGGTCCCCGGTCGCCATATAATGGGGAGAGGGGTGACGCGTTGGAGAACCGGTTCCATCTGAAGTTGCCGTTTTCCCCCTCGGGGGACCAGCCGGAGGCGATCCGCAGTCTCGTGGACGGTCTTTCC
Organism: Candidatus Deferrimicrobiaceae bacterium; assembly: GCA_049577645.1. Lineage (GTDB taxonomy): Bacteria > Desulfobacterota > Deferrimicrobia > Deferrimicrobiales > Deferrimicrobiaceae > CSP1-8. Next base: position 23,194 of record JBAUKK010000138.1, on the reverse strand, counting down.
CGCGGCTTGCGGAACCAGGTGCTGCTGGGGGTGACCGGATCCGGCAAGACCTTCACGATGGCCAACGTCATCGCCGCTACCGACCGGCCGGCCCTGATCATCGCTCCGAACAAGACGCTTGCCGCTCAACTGTTCGCGGAGTTCAAGGATCTATTTCCGGACAACGCCGTCGAGTATTTCGTCTCCTATTACGACTACTACCAGCCCGAGGCCTATATCCCGCAGACGGACACCTTCATCGAGAAGGACTCCTCGATCAACGAGCAGATCGACAAGATGCGCCACAGCGCCACGCGGTCGGTCATGACCCGGCGCGACGTGATCGTCGTTGCCTCGGTTTCCTGCATCTACGGGCTCGGCTCCCCGGAGTTCTACGGCAGGGCGACGGTGCGCGTCACCCGGGACGCCGCGTTCCCCCGGAACGACCTGATCCGGCGTCTCATCGACATCCAGTATGAACGAAACGACATCGATTTCCACCGGGGGACCTTCCGCGTGCGGGGCGACGCGGTGGAGCTTTTTCCCGCCTACGAGGAGGACCGGGTCCTGCGGATCGAATACGACGAGGACACCGTCGAGCGGATCCGCTACGTGGACCCCCTGCGCGGGACGCGGCTGTACGACGTTGCCGAGACGGTCATCTTTCCGGCAAGCCATTACGTCACGCCGGGGGAAGATCTCGACCGGGCTGTTCGCGGAATTGAAGCGGAACTGGCCGAGTGCCGGGACCGGCTGACCCGGGAAGGGAAAGTGCTGGAGGCGGAAAGGGTGCGACAGCGCACGACGTACGACCTCGAGATGATACGCCAGATGGGGTTTTGCAGCGGGATCGAAAACTACTCCCGGCATCTGGATGGCAGGGAGCCCGGCCAGCCCCCGTACACGCTCCTCGACTATTTCCCGGGCGATTTCCTCCTGTTCATCGACGAGTCGCACGTCACCGTGCCCCAGCTCCACGGGATGTACAACGGCGATTTCTCGCGGAAGTCGACGTTGGTTACGTTCGGATTCCGCCTGCCGTCCGCCCTCGACAACCGGCCGCTCCGGTTCGAGGAGTTTCTCCGCAGGGTGGGGCAAACGGTGTTCGTCTCCGCGACGCCGGCCGAATATGAGCGGGAGGAGAGCAGGGGGGCCGTGGTAGAGCAGATCATCCGGCCCACCGGCCTCGTGGATCCGGAAGTCGAGGTGCGACCCGCCTCCCGTCAGGTGGACGACCTGCTCGGGGAAATCCGTGCGCGGGCGGAAGCCGGGGAGCGGGTTCTGGTGACGACTCTCACCAAACGGATGGCCGAAGACCTGACCGAATACTACGAGGGGCAGGGCCTCCGGGTCCAGTACCTGCATTCCGACATCGATACGGTCGAGAGGGTGAACATCATCCGGAACCTGCGACTCGGGAAGTTCGACGTCCTGATCGGCATCAATCTCCTTCGCGAAGGGCTGGACATCCCCGAGGTTTCTCTTGTGGCGATCCTGGACGCCGACAAGGAAGGATTCTTGCGGTCGGCCCGCTCCCTCATCCAGACGTTCGGGCGTGCCGCGCGGAACCTGTCGGGGAAGGTGATCCTCTACGCGGACCGGCTGACGGGGTCGATGCGGGACGCCATTTCCGAGACGGAGCGTCGCCGGGCGAAGCAGCTGACGTTCAACGAGGAGCACGGCGTTACCCCCGAGACCGTGAAGAAGAACATCGCGGAGCCGATAGGGCAGGCGTGCGAAGCCGACTACGTCACCGTCATCCTGGAGGAGGCGTGGGATTTTGCCTCCGCCGGGGAACTGGCCCGCCATCTCCGGAAGCTGCGCAAGGAAATGGAGAAGGCGGCGAAAAAACTCGACTTCGAACGGGCGGCCGAGATCCGGGACCGCATGCTCGCCCTCGAGCGTGTCGAGCTCAAGGCGAGGTAGGCGGTGGGTCCCCTCTCCGGATGGAAAACATTCCCGCGCGCTCCGGGTGTCTACCTGATGGCGGACGCCCGGGGGAAGGTCCTGTACGTCGGAAAGGCAAAAACCCTGCGTGCCCGCCTCCACCAGTACGCGGGGGGAGGAGGGGACGGCCGTCCCCAGATTCCCCATTTGCTGCGCCGGACCGCTACCGTCCGGTGCATCGTGACCTCCTCCGAGAAGGAGGCTCTCCTCCTCGAAAACACGATGATCAAGGAGCATCGGCCTCCGTTCAACATCTTCCTGCGTGACGACAAGGAGTACCTCCTCCTGCGGATCGACCGGAACGAGAAATACCCCCGGCCCGAACTGGTCCGCCGGGTGGCGAAGGACGGGGCGATGTACTTCGGGCCGTATTCCTCCGCCCGCGGAATCCGGGAAACGCTCCGGATCCTCTTCCGCTTTTTCCCCCTGTGCTCCAGCTCCCGGAAAAAGTTTTCCTCCCGTACGCGGCCGTGTCTCAATTACCAGATGGGCCGGTGCGCCGGGGCGTGCGCCGGATTGATCTCCCGGGAAGATTACCTGCCCATCGTCGACAACGCCGTGCGGTTTCTCCGCGGGAATTACCGGGATCTGTTGAAGAGCTGGAAGGCGGAGATGGCCGCGCTTGCCCGGGAAATGAGGTTCGAGGAGGCGGCAAGGCTGCGCGACCGGATCGACGTCGTGCGGAATACGCTCGTCCGGCAGCGGGTCGTCCGTGCGGTACCGGGGGACGTGGATGCCGTCGGATGGTTTCGGGAAGGGGCGGAGTCGACGGCGGCCATACTTCACGTCCGTGAGGGACGGCTCTCGGATGCCCACTTCTATCATTTCCGCGTGGCGGGAGAGGAGCGGGAGGCGGTCACTTCCTTTCTGCTCCAGCACTACTCCGAGGGCGTTTACTTTCCCGGAGAGATCCTGCTGCCTCTCGAGATTCCGGATTCGAAGCCGCTGGCCTCCCTCCTCTCGGAGTGTTCGGGGAATCCGGTCGTCGTTCGAACTCCCGCAAAGGGGGAGAGGGCCCGCCTCGTGGAGCTGGCGAACCGGAACGCGGCGGAGGCGAACCGTATGCGCAAGGAAAAGGAAGCGGACTACGGGCGGCTGTCCGCGAGACTCGCCTCCCTTTGCCGGCTCTCCGGAGCCCCGGTGCGCATCGAGGGTTTCGACGTCTCGAATATCGCCGGGTCCGAACCGGTGGGTTCGATGGCGACGTTCGTCGGGGGGAAGGCGGTGAAGAAGTGGTACCGGAAGTTCGCCGTGCGCGGACCCGCGGGGCAGGACGATTTTGCGATGATGGCGGAAGTGGTGAGGCGGCGCTTCGGGCACGACGAGGATTTCGGTGGGATGCCCGATCTCGTGCTGATCGACGGCGGAAAGGGACAGCTCTCCTCCGCCTTGGCCGCAATGAACGCCGCCGGGTACGGATCCCTCCCGGTCGTCTCGCTTGCCAAGGAGCGCGTCCGGGGGGGGCGGACGGTCTTCCGCGAAAGGATCTTCCTTCCCGGCCGGAAGAATCCGGTGATCCTTCCGGCGAACGATCCGGTGCTTCTTCTCCTGATGCGGGTCCGGGACGAGGCACACCGGTTCGCGCTCACCTACCACCGGGCGCGAAGAGCGAAGAAGTTCGCCGGCGGCCGCCGCGCATCGTCCTGAGTCCGAGGTGCCTTTTGCGGGTACGGGGGTTGCAGCGCCCCCGGCATGGATCATCCGTTCCGGACTCCGGGCCCCGTCCTGCTCCTTGTCATGCCCCTCCTCTCGGGATTCTTTCTCTGTCTCTCCGCCGGTCCGTGCCGTGCCGCCGTGGCGGCGGGTTTTCTCCTTCTCTCCCTCCTCCTGATCGTTTTCCGGCGGTCCCCGGTCTCTGCCGCGTTTGCCGTCACGGCCCTGTGCGGTGCCCTCGCCGCGGGCCGGTTTCCTCTTCTCGACCCGGATCTTGTCCGGCCGTTTCTCGGGGCGGAGGTGGCTCTTCGCGGAAACGTTTTTCAGGTCCGCCACACCGATACCGGCTGGACCGGCATCGTGGAAGGGGCCGAGGTATCGTCCCTCGACGGGTCCGACTCGATTCGGCCGGGTCGGGTCCTTCTTTCCGTTCGAAACCCGGTCGCCTCCGTATCGTTCCCGTCCGAGATCCGGGCGACGGGGCGACTATACCCCATTAAGAGCCGGGGGAATCCGGGGGAGGTACCGCGGGAGTGGACCGCGCTTGCTCTTCGCGTTCAGTACCGGTTCTTCGCCGATGCCTCCCGTTCCGTCTTCCTTCCGATACCGGAGGGAAGCAGGGGGGGCATGGCCGTGTTCCAACGCGCCCGGGCCCGGGTGGAGCGGTGGCTTGCCTCGCACGCCGGCGATTCCGACGGCGCCCTGTATCTCCGCGCCGTTGCGACGGGGAATGTTCCGCCTTCTTCCCACCCGATGGTAACCCTCCTGCGGAAAACGGGCCTCGGCCACCTGCTGGCCATATCGGGGTTGCACGTGGTCCTCTTCTATTCGGTTCAGTCGTACCTGATCCGGTTTGCCCTCTGGGTCCTTCGCCGCAGGCACGGTGCTCCGGACCTCACCAGGATGTCCGCCCTCCTTTCCCTGCCTGGCTGCTGGGCGTACGCCCTGATGGCCGGTTCCCCGGTTTCCGCGATCCGCGCCGCGGGGATGCTCTCGGTTGTCGTTTTTCTCCGGCATCTCCTGGGGGTTCGCGGATCGGGCGCGGCATGGTCGGCCCTCTTCCTGTTCTCGATCGCGTGCGCGCCGTCGTGGATCGTCTCCCCTTCGTTCCTCCTCTCCTACGGAGCCTCCTTTTTCCTGATCGCCGCCTTCGGGGGGAAAGGACGAACCGCATCCCGCTCGTTGCCTCTCCTGCGGGTGGCGGCCGGATGGGCAAGAAACGCCGTGGTCGGGTCCACGATCGCGTTTCTCGGGACGTTACCGGTGTCCGCGGCATTTTTCGGACGGCTCCCGGCAGGAGCGATCCTGTGGAACATCCTGTTCGTGCCCGTGCTCGGGACCGTCGGTGTGGCCGGTGCGTTTCTCGGCGTAGCGGGAGGCGTCTTTTCGGTCGAACTCTTCGGATCTCCCGTCCGCATCGCCGCCGAATTCCTGAGCGGCTCCCTTTCGGTACTGGCACGCGTATCCGGGAACGGGTCCTGCTGGTATCCCCTCCCTCCCACCGGGATCGCCGCACCGATTGTCTGTACCGGGGCGGCGGCCGCAGGCTCCCTCTGGCTACGCACCCGCGGGAGGGAGGCGTGGCCCTCGGTGGCGATCGCCAGCGTCGTATTCCTGGCATGGATCCACGTCCCGTACGCTGCGTTGCCCGACCACCGCCTGACGATCGCCGCGCTGAACGTAGGGAAGGGAGCGGCGCACGTTCTTTCCTTCCCGGGAGGGGGGCATATGCTCGTCGACTGCGGAAGCGGCCTGCGCGGGGACAAAGGGGAGACCGTCGTTCTTCCCTACCTCAGGAGCAGGGGGATCCGCCGGATCGATGTGCTCGTCCTGACGCACCCGCACGAGGACCATTACGGCGGGGCGGCGGCCGTTTTGTCTTCTTTGCCCGTAGGGGAGATCTGGATTCCCGAGGGGATATCTCCGGGTGCTTTCGGGAGGGCGGTGCGGCAAATGACCGACCGGGTTCGATGGAAATCCCGAGGGGACCGGTACCGGTCGGGCGGGGCGGAGCTGATAGTTCACGGAACAGGAACGCCGGCCGAACGGCAAAAAACCAACGAACAAAGCCTGGTTCTGGAAATCCGCCACGGGACCTTCTCCGCGTGGCTTCCCGGCGATGTGGAGCGGGGACCTTCCGCCTGGGGGGAGAACTCCCGTGCGGAGAAAGGGGCGAAAACGGTCCTCTTCCTGCCGCATCACGGTTCGGCCATGGCGATGCCGGAGGCATGGATCCGGACGGCGTCCCCCAACGCCGTCGTTTCCCAAAATAGCGATTGTTTGATAAAAAAGAATCTGTTACCCTCGGGATTGTTATTCTTCTTGGAAAATGGGGCGGTTATCATGCGGTCCGACGGGAATATGCTTTTCATCGAGCAAGACAGACGACCCAATTTCTGGGAACTCCTCTTGCGCCTGCCCTCCGAAAGGTAAGCAAAAGGCGGACGCATGAAACTATCCGGCAGATGAAATGGCGAAACAGCGAGTCCTGATCCTCTCCCCCGCTCCGAAGCCGATCGACAGCCGAATCCGGGATTCCTCCCTGTCTGGAGTCCATTTCACCGTTCACGCGGATTGGGAAAAGGGGATAGCCGCCCTCTCCCGGGAGAATTTCTCTGTCATCGTCGCCCGGAAATTCCGAAAGTCGCAGACGGCGGAGGCGTTCGTCCAGGACATCCTGTCGCTCGCCCCGAAGACCCCCCTCGTCCTGATCCTTCCGAAAAAGGGGGGGCCCTCCGTTCTCGGAGGATTGCGGGGGGGCGCGTCGGAGATCCTGTTCGAGGAGAATCTCGAGCGGGAGCTGCTCCCGACCCTGGAAAAGTACCTCTTCCTCGGGCATGGGCTCCTCCGGAAAATGTCCCTCGACGAGCTGTTCGACTACTGCTTCCCGGTGATCACGACAACCGATATGGACATGCTCAGCTACACCGTGATCGAGATGTTCAAGGAGTCTCTCGGGGCCTCCTTCGGGATCCTCTTTCGTGAACAGGAGGGGAGGGGCACCGGGTTCTCCGTCCTGGCTACGGCGGGGTTCCCCGACGATTCGATCGCGGGTATATTCCTCCTGCGGTTTGGCGCGGGGATAACGAAACTCTCATCGCCGGTACCCGCCGTGTTCCCCGCCGAGAGCATGGCGAGCCTCACCCCGGAGGACGAGGCAATGCTCGGAGAGAACCAGACGTTCTTCTCCCTCCGGTTCGAACTTTCTCCCGGATCGAGCATGTTCGCCGTTCTCGCGATGAGGGGAGCACCCGGCGCGGATGTGCTCGGAAGCACGGCCCTCAATTTCTTCTTTCGCCAGGTCCGGTTCGCCCTCCTCAATGCCGAGCGCGGGACGCATACGCAGAACCTGATCTACATCGACGACCTTACGAAACTCTACAACAGCCGGTATCTCAACGTGGTGCTGGATCGGGAACTGAAACGGTCGGAACGGTACAGAAATTTCTTCTCGGTCCTGTTCATGGATTTGGATTTCTTCAAGCGCGTGAACGACGCGCACGGACACCTGGTCGGGACGAGGGTACTGGTGGAGGCGGGAAGCGTGTTGCGCTCCTGCGTCCGCGAAACGGACACCGTGGTGCGGTACGGGGGAGACGAGTTCGTCGTGCTCCTCGTGGAGACACGGGCCGAGGAGGCGATTCTGGTGGCGGAACGGATGCGCAAGATGATCGAGGAGAAGTCGTTCGGCCGGGAGAGCGACTTCGATATCCGCCTGACGATCTCCATCGGCATTGCGGCCTTCCCCGAGCATGCCACGACGAAGCAGCATCTGCTGAACCTGGCTGATCAGGCGATGTACAGGGGGAAAGACTCCACCCGGAACGTGGTCTACCTCGCCCATCCGCAGAACGTCTCGTGACCATCCCTCCCGTCCGGGGGATGAAGGACATCCTTCCCCCGGCGTCCGCCAGGTGGGTCGCTCTGGAAACGGCGTTTCGCGACTGCGCGACCCGGTTCGGGTTCTCCGAGATCCGTACCCCCGTCCTCGAGAAGACCGAGCTCTTCTCGCGTTCGGTCGGCGAAACGACCGACATCGTGGAAAAGGAGATGTACACGTTTTCCGACCGTTCCGGGGAGAGCCTCACGATGCGGCCGGAGGGGACTGCTCCGGTCGTGCGGGCGCTGCAATCCCATCGTGCCGTCCTGGGAGAGTGGCCCGTCCGGTTGTTCTACACCGGGCCGATGTTTCGCCATGAGAGACCTCAGAAGGGCCGGCTCCGCCAGTTCCACCAGTTCGGAGCGGAGATGTTCGGCACCGATTCGCCGCTTGCGGACGCGGAGGTCCTCACGTTCCTCCACCGCTTTCTGAACGAGACGGGGCTCCGGGGGATCTCCCTCGAGATCAACACCCTGGGGGACCCGGACTGCCGTCCCGCCTATCACCGGAAACTGTCGGACTTCCTGTCCTCCCGGGAAAACCGGCTGTGCGGCGACTGCCGCCGGCGCCGCGGGCAGAATCCCCTCCGCGTGCTGGATTGCAAGGCGGAAGGGTGCATGCGCGCGACTGTCGACGCTCCGTCCGTGCTGGATTTCCTTTGCGAGCCCTGCCGCGCGCACTTCGCTTCAGTGGAGGGGGCGCTGCGCGACTCGGGAATCCCCTTCGCCCGCAACCCCCGCATGGTCCGCGGCCTGGACTACTACCGCCGGACCGCGTTTGAATTCATCATCCCCGGCATGGGGGCCCAGAACACGGTGGCCGCGGGAGGGCGCTACGACGGGCTGGCGGAGATCCTGGGGGGGAAAGAAAGGATCCCGGCGATCGGATTCGCCATCGGGGTCGAGCGCCTCCTGATGCTCCTCGGGGAGGAGAAGCCCCGGGACCTTGCTTCGGACGTGTGCCTCGTCACTTCCGCCAGCCGGTTCCTTTCCGAAGCGTTTCACTGGAAGATGGAGTTGATCGGAATGGGGATCCGGACCGGGATGGACTACGAGGGCCGCAGCGTCAAGAGTCAGTTCCGGCGCGCGGACAGGGCGGGGACCCGCTTTGTCGTGGTGTTCGGGGAGTCGGAGGCCGAACGGGGAAACGTCGTGGTTCGGGACATGGCGAAGGGAGTGCAGGAGGAACTTTCCAAAGACGAAGCGTTCCGCCGGTTTGGCCGCCTCGTGGACGATAAGGAGGAGTAGCTGTGGATGCGTTTCTGCCTGAGCACAAGAGGACGATCTATTGCGGGCAGGTTCGCCCGGAACATATGGGGAAACAGGTCGTCCTTTGCGGCTGGGTGCACCGGCGAAGGGACCACGGGGGACTGGTGTTCGTGGACCTGCGCGACCGGGAGGGAATTGCCCAAGTCGTCTTCTCCCCCGATTCCTTCCCCGATGCGCACGAAAAAGCGGTCGTCCTGCGCGCCGAATACGTCCTTTCGGTGCGCGGCACGGTGCGCAGGCGACCCGAAGGGACGGAAAACCGGAACCTGCCCACCGGGGCGGTCGAGGTGGTCGCGTCCTCCGTTGCGATCCTCAACGAGTCGAAGCCCATTCCGTTCGCCCTCGAGGACGACAGCGACGTGGCGGAAAATGTCCGCCTCAGGTACCGATACCTCGACCATCGGCGTCCCTCGGTCCAGAAGGCCTTCCACCAGCGATCCCTTCTGGCCCGGTCCACACGGGACTACTTCTTCGAAAACGGATTCCTCGAGGTGGAGACTCCCGTTCTCACCAAGAGCACACCGGAAGGAGCGCGGGACTATCTGGTGCCTTCGCGGGTTTCGCCGGGGATGTTCTTCGCCCTCCCCCAATCCCCGCAGCTCTTCAAGCAGATCCTGATGGTCGCCGGGTACGACCGCTACGCCCAGATCGTGAAGTGTTTCCGGGATGAGGACCTCCGGGCAGACCGGCAGCCGGAGTTCACCCAGATCGATGTCGAGATGTCCTTCATCGACAGGGAGGATATCTTTCAGATGATGGAGGGTCTCATGGCCCGGGTATTCCGGGATGTGCTCGGGGTCGATGTTCCTCTCCCCTTTCCCCGGATGGGCTACCGGGAGGCGATGGACCGGTTCGGCGCGGACAAGCCCGACACCCGCTTCGGTCTCGAGATCACCGATTATACGAAGGAGCTCGGGGATACCGGCTTCCGCGTGTTCGCCGACATTGTGGGAAAAGGGGGGGTGATCCGGGGAATCACCGTGCCGGGGTTCGGCGAAGCCAGCCGTTCCGAACTGGCGGCACTGGAGGAAGTTGCGAAGATCGGCGGTGCACGGGGGCTTTCCTGGTGGAAGGTTTCCGAATCGGGGCTCGCCTCGCCGATCGCGAAGCATTTCCGGAGCGACCAGCTCGAGGCGCTCCTCGCCAGGAGCGGCGCCAGGCCCGGGGATCTCATTCTGCTCGTGGCGGACGAGTATCTCACCGCCTGTGACTCCCTCGCCCGCCTCCGCCTGCACGTCGGCGAGAAAGCCGGCCTCATCGACCGGTCCCGCCACGTATTCCTCTGGGTAACCGATTTCCCCCTGCTGGAGTGGGATCCGGAGGAGCGCCGGTACGTGGCTATGCATCATCCCTTTACGGCGCCGTTGGACGAAGACCTCGCCCTCCTGGACACCGAACCGGGAAAAGCCCGGGCAAAGGCGTACGATCTGGTGCTGAACGGGGCGGAGATCGGGGGAGGGAGCATCCGTATCCACCGGCGGGACGTGCAGTCGAAGATGTTCGAACTGCTGAGCATCGGGCCGGAGGAGGCGAGCGGGAAATTCGGGTTTCTCCTGGAGGCGTTGGAGTACGGGGCGCCCCCGCACGGGGGGATCGCCTTCGGGCTGGACCGGCTTGCCATGATACTTTCAGGGGCGAAATCCCTGCGGGACGTGATCGCCTTCCCGAAGACCCAGAAGGCCACCTGTCTGATGACCGACGCCCCCTCCCCGGTCGACCCGAAACAGCTGCGGGAACTGCACATCCGGGTGACGGCGCCGGAAAAAAAATAACCCGGGGAGCGAAGAGGCCCCCCGGGGCAGTGCCATGCTTTCAGCGGATGACGAAGGCCGCCCGGCGGTTTTTCGCCCACGCTTTCTCGTTGTTGCCCGGGTCCGCCGGTTTCTCCTCCCCGTATGAGATCGTGGAGATCCGGCTCCCATCGACGCCGAGATTCGTCAGGTATTTCCTCGTCGAGTCCGCCCGGCGCTGACCGAGTGCGATGTTGTACTCGGAGGTGCCGCGCTCGTCGCAGTGCCCTTCGATCTGAAGCTTCGCACCGGGGTTCTTCTTCATATACGCGGCAACCTTGCCCAATACCGGCTTCGCGTTGTTCCGGATGAACGACTGGTCGAAGTCGAAATGGATGTTCTCCAGCATCGGCGCTTCCGCCATGGGGGGAGGCTGGGTGACGTTTACCGTCGCGGAGGAGGTCGTCGTCCCACCTGCCCCCGTCGCGGTGATTGCGTACGTGATGGTGTCGGGCGGGCACACCTTCCGGTCGCCGCTGGTTCCCACCTCACCGATTCCCTGATCGATCGTCGCGCCGGTGGCGTCGGTCGACGACCATGTCAGGGTGGCGCATTCCCCTATCTCGATCGTTCCCGGCTCGGCGGCAAGGGTTACCGTCGGGGCCATGGCGAGCGGTTTGGGCACCATCTTCTCCATGCACGGGCCGATCAGGGCGATGAGGTTGTCTGCGGCCTTGTCCGCCTCCGCGAAATACGACTCGGCCTTCTCATGGTGTTCCGCCGCCTCTTGACGCGCATGGGCGAGCGCGGCCTTTGCGTCCGCGAGTTCTTTCGGGTTGCATTTCTTTATCCCCATTTTTTCCGCCCGGGCGATCTTGGCCTCGATCGCGTCGCCGCGGTCCATGTCACTCTTGGTCATTCCCCGCTTGGCGCAGCCGGTGGCGAAGGCGACCGCAAGAACGAGCAGCGAAAAGAGAATCAGATTCCGGTTCCTCATTAAAATTCCTCCTGTCGTCCGGTGGTTGGGTAACAAAAAACAGTCATGAATACAATAATATGGATGTTTTTATATCATACAAATCTCTGGGGTTCATATATAATTTTATCGATGCGTATCCTTAAGGAACTGTTTCAACCGAAATCCGTTGCCGTGCTGGGTGCTTCGCGTAATCCGGGGAAGGTGGGTTTTGGCGTGTTCGCCAACCTCGTCACCTCGGGATTTCCGGGGGAGGTGTACGGAGTGAATCCGGCGGGCGGGGAGGTTCTCGGGAGGTTCTTTCACAGGGACATCGGTGCGATACCCGGTGTCGTGGATCTCGGTGTGTTCGTCATCCCCCCCGCCGCCGTTGTCGAGGCGATCCCTCTCCTGGCGGAGAAAGGGATGAAAGCGGCGATCGTGATATCCGCCGGATTCAAGGAAATCGGGGGCGAGGGGGCGTTGATGGAGCAGGCCCTGCGGGTGGCCCTCGCCAGGGCGTCGGTCCGGGCGGTCGGCCCGAACTGCCTGGGAGTCATCAACACCCACGCAAGACTGAACGCTTCCTTCGCGGTCGGGTCCCCTCCCCCAGGGTCGATTGCCTTCTTCTCGCAGTCCGGTGCCCTCCTCACCGGCGTCCTGGACTGGGCCATCGGCGCAGGAATCGGGTTTTCCAAGGTCGTGAGCCTGGGAAACAAGGCGGACATTTCGGAACTGGATATGATGGAGTTTCTTTCGGAAGATCCGGAGACGCGCGTTATCCTCGGGTACGTGGAAAGTATTGACGAAGGCCGCCGGTTTCTTCGCGTGGCGAGGGAGGCGACCGCAAAGAAGCCCGTCATCCTGGTGAAAGCGGGTTCCACGGCGGCCGGTGCGCGTGCCGCCTCGTCCCACACGGGAAGTCTCGCCGGATTCGACAGGGCGTATTCCGCGGCCTTCCGCCAGGGAGGGGTCCTGCGTGCCGGAACGGTGGAGGAATTGTGCGACCTGGCCCTGGGATTTGCCATGCAACCGGTGCCCGCGGGGGACCGATTACTCATCGTAACCAACGCGGGCGGGCCTGCCATCATGGCGGCAGACGCCGCCGAAAGGCTCGGTATTCCCCTTGCCGAAGTATCGCCCGAATTGCGGGCGCGGCTCCGCACGGTACTGCCGCCGACAGCGAGTCTCGGCAATCCGGTGGATATCATCGGGGACGCCCGCTCCGACAGGTACGGGGAGGTTCTTCGGGTGGTCCGGGACGACCCCTCCGCCGACTCGGTGATCGTTCTGCTCACCCCCCAGGCGATGACCGAACCCGAGGAAACGGCACGGGAGGTGGTCTCGGCTCTTTCGAAGTCGGGAAAAACCGTGCTCGCCTCCTTTCTGGGGGAAGAGACCGTCCGGAAGGCGCGCGCCATCCTCATGAAGGAAGGGATACCCCAGTATCCCGACCCGGATAGGGCCGTCCGGGCTCTGCAGTCGATGATCGCGTACCGGCGGGTCCGGGGCGCCGGCATCCCCGCCGGTGAGGAAGCCGACGGGGCACCGCCGCCCGCCGTCGCGGCCATCCTCCGCGATGCGTTATCGGGAGGACGAAGAACCCTCGGGGAGGAAGACTGCCGCGGGGTGCTCGAATCGTACGGTTTCCGGTTTCCGAGGCACATCCTTGCGCGAACGAGCGTCGAGGCGGTGGCCGCCTTCAAGGAAATGGGGGGGGAGGCGGCGATGAAGATCGTCTCCCCCAAGATCCTCCACAAGACGGAGGTGGGGGGGGTCCGGTTGAACCTTCGATCTGCGGAGGACGTCGCCCGGGCTTTTCTGGAGATCACCTCCTCCGTCCGCCGGATGGCGCCCAGCGTATGGATCGAGGGGGTTTCCGTTCAGGAGATGGTGAAGGAAGGGCGGGAGCTGATCCTCGGCATGAGCCGGGACCCCCAGTTCGGCCCCCTCCTCATGTTCGGCCTCGGGGGGATCTACGTGGAAGTCCTGCAGGACATCACCTTCCGAGTTGCGCCGGTCTCCCGTCAGGAGGCAGCGGAGATGGTTCGTGAGATCCGGGCGTACCCGCTTCTCGCGGGTTTCCGGGGCGAAGAGCCCGCGGACGAGGGAGCGATCGTTGAGGCCATACTCGCCGTCTCGCGGCTTTCCCTCGGTTGTCCTCAGATTCTGGAACTCGATATCAACCCGGTAATGGTACTGCCGAAGGGCAGGGGGATTATGGCGATCGATTCCCGGATGTCCATAGGGGAGGCTTGAGACATGAAACTGTATATCGCATCCACATCCGGATACTCGGGGAAGACGCTGCTTGCCCTTGCGCTATCCCGGATCTGGATGGCAGGCGGGGTGTCGGTGGGCTATGTCAAGCCGTTGGGGAAGATCCCGGTGGTGGCGGGGGAGAGGGTCGTCGACGGGGACGCCCTCTTCCTCGCGAAGGAACTTGGGCTGCCCGGCTCCCTCGAAGACGTCTGCCCGGTGGTGATAACGCAGGACCTGGCGATGGCTGCCTACCGCAGGGAGCCGCTTATGCTCCGGGAGCAAGTGACGCGCGCCGTGGAGAACGCGGCCGCTCTCGCCGACGTTCTGCTGCTCGGGGGAGCCGCCAACCTTCGCGACGGCTACTTTTTCGGCCTTTCCCCGATCGACATCATTACCTCGATGGATTGCCGGGTCCTGCTGATCGACCGATTCGCTGGGGAGAAATCGATGGATCAGGTTCTGTGGGCAGCCGGCGTCCTCGGGAGGAGGCTCCTGGGCGTCGTTCTCAACCGCGTCGTGCCTTCCGAGGAGACGTTCGTGCGGGATGTCGTCCGGCCGTATTTCGAAGCCGAGGGGATTCGGGTTTTCGGGGTGCTCCCCGTCGATCCGGTGATGCACAGCGTCAGCGCGGCGGCGCTCGTTGAAGGCCTCTCCGCGGCCGTGGCGTCGGGCGAGGACCGCATGGACACGATGATCGAGCGCTTTTGCGTCGGGGCCATGGATGTGGAGGGTGCCCTGCGGGTATTCCGGCGCATCCCGCGCAAAGCGGTCGTCACGGGGGGGATGCGCGCAGATATCCAGTACGCGGCACTGGAAACGGACACGCGGTGCCTCGTCCTGACCGGGGGAGTCACCCCGAACGAGGGGGTCCGGCACCGGGCCCAAATGATGGGGGTTCCCGTTCTGGTGGTAAAGGAGGACACGATGGCCACTGTTGAACGGTTCGAGCAGCTCCTCGGTCGTGTACGGATACGCGAAAAGGTAAAAACCGACCGTGGGGTGGATCTCGTCGTGAAGCACGTGGATATCGGAAGCATCCTTGCCTCTTTGAGGGAATCCGGTGGGGGCGGAGAATAGCCATAACGGAGGGAGCGGGAAGGACCGGGAATGAGCGCCGATTCCCATGGTATTTCCTTGACATCCCTTGCCTCTTTGTATACTGTGTGCGTGGTTTGGGCGGGCAGTCTCCCCCCACGCCGGTCCCAACCTATCCCCCATCTCGGATGCTACGGAGGGAACACTGGCGCTCTTCAGGAACTTACTTCCGCCCGAAGACGGTGGGAAAAGCAGCATCCGCCCGGGCATGACCCGGCAAGTGCCCGGCACCCGGATCATTCCCGGCGGCATGATCCCTTCGCATAACCACCGGGGAGGGCTCCGGTGAGCCGAAGGAAGGTCACCGTGATCGGAGCCGGGAACGTCGGGGCGACCACCGCCCAGCGGCTGGCCGAGAAGGACTTCTGCGATGTGGTGCTGGTGGACATCGTGGAGGGGATGCCGCAGGGGAAGGCGCTCGACATCATGCAGTCGGGGCCTGTGTGCGGATTCGACGCGAAGGTGGCCGGCGCCAACGGCTATGAAGACACGGCCGGGTCCGACATCATCGTCATTACCTCCGGCCTCCCCCGAAAGCCGGGGATGAGCCGGGACGACCTTCTCAAGGTAAATGCGGGAATCGTCAAGGATGTCACCCTGAAGTCGATCTCGAAGTCTCCCGGCGCGATGGTCATCGTCGTATCCAATCCGCTCGATGCGATGACCTATATCGCCCACAAGTACAGCAATCTCCCCGCGAACAAGGTGATGGGAATGGCCGGCATTCTCGACTCCGCCCGGTTCCGCACCTTCATCGCGATGGAACTTCAGGCGTCGGTCAACGATATCACCGCGTTCGTTCTGGGGGGCCACGGCGACACGATGGTGCCCTCCACGAGGTATACCACGGTGGTCGGAATCCCGGTGGAGGACATCATTCACAAAGCCAAGCTCGACGCCATCGTCGAGCGGACCCGAAAAGGAGGAGGGGAGATCGTCGCCCTCCTGAAGACAGGCTCCGCCTACTACGCCCCCTCGGCCGCGGCCGTCCAGATGTGCGAATCGATCCTGCTGGACAGGAAGATGATCCTGCCCTGTGCGGTGCTTTCGCAGGGCAAGTACGACGGATGCGACGGCCTCTTCGTGGGTCTCCCGGCGAAACTGGGGGGGAACGGGGTAGAGGAGGTCGTGAAGTTCAAGCTCTCGGCGGCGGAATCCGCCGCGCTGAAGATATCGGCCGATTCGGTCAGGGAGCTTTGCGAGGCGGTGGACCGGCTTGGCTTCTGAGGAATCCGGCCGGCCGGGTTCCGCAGGTGGCGGAAAATTCCGCCGAAAGACGCTTCCGATAGAACAAGGGGGGGCCATCGGTCCCCCCTTCGACCGTTTCACGAAGGGTGATTGTGGGATATACTCAACCATTGGCGCGGATTGCGTGCGGACGCCTCTCCGGGGGGAGGAGGCATCCGTTTCCCTGATTTTCCATACATCCTGCGGTCCCAAGCGTAATAAAAAATATTCCGGGAGGAGTCAAAGGGCATGAATATCCACGAGTATCAGGCCAAGGCGATCCTGGCCAAGTACGGCGTGGCCGTTCCCAGGGGGAAGGTGGCGGATATCCCGTTGGAGGCGGAAGTCATCGCTATGGAATTCGGAACGCCGGTCGTCGTCAAGGCCCAGATCCATGCGGGAGGACGGGGAAAGGGCGGCGGCATCAAGCTGGCCAAAACGCCGGAGGAGGCGCGGGCGCACGCAAGACAGATCATCGGTATGACCCTGGTTACCCCCCAGACGGGGCCGCAGGGAAAGAAAGTGAAGCGGGTCCTCGTGGAGCAGGCGGGGGCGATCCAGAGGGAACTCTACCTCGGCATGGTCATCGACCGCGTGATGTCCCGCCCCGTCATGATGGCGTCGACCGAGGGGGGGATGGAGATCGAGACCGTCGCGGCGAACACACCGGAGAAGATCCTCAGGGAATCCATCGACCCGGCGCTGGGGATCATGCCGTATCAGGCGCGCAACCTCGCATTCGGGCTTTCCATCCCGCCGGCGCTCACGGGCAAGGCGGTCAAGTTCATGATGGGGCTCTACAACGCCTTCATCGACACGGATTGCTCTCTGGCCGAGATCAACCCGCTGGTGCTGACCGAGGACGGCGAGGTCCTCGCGCTCGACGCGAAGATGAACTTCGACGGAAACGGGCTTTTCCGCCACAAGGACATCCAGGCGCTCAGGGATTTCGACGAGGAGGACCCCACGGAGACCGAGGCGTCCCAGTTCGACCTCTCCTACATCCGGCTCGACGGGAACATCGGATGCATGGTCAACGGGGCGGGACTCGCGATGGCGACGATGGACATGATCAAGGTGAGCGGCGGGTCGCCGGCCAACTTCCTCGACGTGGGAGGGGGGGCATCCACCGAGCAGGTAACCAACGCATTCCGGCTTATCGTCTCCGACCCGAACGTAAAGGCGATCCTGGTCAACATCTTCGGCGGCATCATGCGGTGCGACGTGATCGCCCAGGGGGTCGTGGAGGCCGTCAAGGTGCTCGGCCTCAAGGTCCCCCTTGTCGTGCGCCAGGAGGGGACCAACGTGGACAAGGGAAAGGAGATCCTCGCCGCATCGAAACTCAATATCATTACGGCGTCCGACATGAAGGACGCGGCGGAAAAAGTCGTGGCCGCCGCCACCCGGGCGAAATGAGGGGGGGACGACGATGAGCATCTGGGTCGATAAAAACACGAAAGTTCTCGTGCAGGGGATCACCGGCTCCGTGGGCGCCTTCCACACCAAGCAGATGCTGGAATACGGGACGAAGATCGTCGGCGGCGTCACCCCCGGAAAGGCGGGAGGGCAGGTCGAAGGAGTCCCCGTGTTCAACACGGTAGCCGATGCGGTCAAGGCGACGGGTGCCAACGCGAGCGTCATCTACGTTCCCAATGCCTTCGCCGCGGACGCCATCTGCGAGGCGGTCGACGCGGAGATCGACCTGGTCGTCTGCATCACGGAGGGGATTCCCATCCTCGACATGGTGAAGATCAAGAGTACCTTGAACGGGGGGAGGACGCGCCTGATCGGGCCGAACTGCCCGGGCATCATCACGCCGGGGGAGTGCAAGATCGGGATCATGCCGGGATATATCCATAAACCGGGAACGATCGGTATCGTTTCCCGGTCCGGGACGCTTACGTACGAGGCCGTCCATCAGGTGACCGCTCTGGGGATGGGGCAGTCCACCTGCGTCGGCATCGGGGGTGACCCGGTGAACGGGACCGACTTCATCGACGTCCTCTCGGCCTTTCAGGAGGATCCGAAAACCGAGGCGGTGATCATGATCGGCGAGATCGGCGGGACAGCCGAGGAGGCGGCGGCGGCCTTCGTCAGGTCGAAGATGACCAAGCCCGTCGTAGGCTTCGTGGCGGGCCAGACGGCCCCCAAGGGGAAGAGGATGGGGCATGCGGGCGCCATCATCTCCGGCGGGAAGGGGACCGCGGCGGACAAGATCGAGGCGTTCCGGGCGGCGGGGATTTCGGTTTCCGAAACCCCGGCGGATCTGGGGATCACGCTGTTGAGACGGCTCGGCAGGAAAGTTCACTAGGAGCGAGAGGATGGCAACGATGACCAAGGAAAAGGAAGCGGCGGTCGAAACGATCGAGGCGACGGAAAACGAGAAGGTGAAGATCAGCATCATCCCGCGCTTCTGCAAGGGATGCGAGATCTGCGTCAAGCTCTGCCCCACGAAGGTTTTGGGGATGGACATGTTCACGGTAAAGGTGGTCGACATCGACAAGTGCACGATCTGCATGGCGTGTGAGCTCCGGTGTCCCGATTTCGCCATTTTCGTGGAGAAGAAGGGAAAAAAGGAAACGAAGGAAACGAAGGAAACGAAGGAAACGAAGGAAACGAAGGAAACGACGTAGCGAGGTTGACCTAAACGCAAAAGGAGAATATCGGTGGGGACGATCAAACTGTTCCAGGGAAACGAAGCATGCGCGGAAGGGGCGCTTTACGCAGGATGCACGTTCTTCGCCGGGTACCCGATCACGCCTTCCACCGAGGTGGCGGAAATCCTGGCCAGACGCCTTCCCCTTATCCGGGGGGTGTTCCTGCAGATGGAGGACGAGATCGCGGCGATGGCCGCGGTGATCGGGGGATCGTTGGCCGGCCGGAAGTCGCTCACGGCCACGTCGGGTCCCGGGTTCTCCCTCAAGCAGGAGAACATCGGATTTGCCGCCCTGACCGAAATTCCGTGCGTCATCGTGAACGTGATGCGCGGCGGGCCGTCGACCGGTGTCCCGACCGGACCCGGGCAGAGCGACATCATGCAGTGCCGCTGGGGAACGCACGGCGACCATCCGGCCATCTGCCTGACCCCGGCATACGTCCAGGAGATCTTCTCCGAGACCGTGCGCGCCTTCAACCTGTCCGAGAAATACCGCACCCCGGTGATCATCGCGTTCGATGAGATCGTAGGGCATATGCGGGAACGGATCGAGATCCCCGAAGGGGGAGTTCTTCCCGTGGTGGACAGGAAGAAGCCGGAATGCCCCCCCGAGGAATATCTCCCCTACGACGACAGCGGGGGAGACGTGCCTCCCATGGCGAATTTCTTCGAGGGATACCGGTATCACGTAACGGGCCTCAATCACGGTCCGGACGGCTTTCCCGTGAACGCCTCCCCGAGGATCCACACGGACGAGATGAGGCTCATGCGCAAGGTGGAGGCGAACAAGAAGGATATCATCCGGTACGAGGAGTTCCTGACAGAGGATGCCGACGTGGTTGTTTTCGGCTTCGGCGTCTCGGGACGGTCGGGGAGGACGGCGGTGGAGATGGCCCGCGCGGAAGGGATCAAGGCCGGGCTGTTCCGGCCCCTGACCATCTGGCCCTTCCCGGAAGAGGAGGTATCGGCCATTGCTTCCCGGGTGAAGAGCATCGTCGTGCCGGAGTTGTCGCTGGGGCAGATCATCTTCGAGGTCGAGCGGTGCGCAAAGGGGCGCTGCCGGGTGGAAGGGATCTTCCGCGTGGACGGCGATCCCATCACCCCTGCGCAGATTCTCGAGAAAGTAAAGGAGGTTGGGTAATGGCCTTCAATTACGACCAATATATCCGGGGTGGCAAGCTCCCGCATATCTGGTGCCCCGGCTGCACGTACGGGATCGTCTTCAAGTCCCTGTTGCGCGCGGTGGATACCCTGATGCTCCCCAAGAACGACATCGCCATGGTTTCCGGAATCGGATGCGCTTCACGGCTTCCGGGCTACGTGGATTTCAACACGCTCCACACGACGCACGGCCGGGCCCTGCCGTTCGCGACGGGGCTCAAGATGGCAAACCCCGACAAGCACGTCCTGGTGGTCAGCGGGGACGGCGACGCGACAGCGATCGGGGGAAACCACTTCATCCATGCGTGCCGCCGGAACATCGACATCACCGTCATGGTGTTCAACAACTTCATCTACGGGATGACGGGCGGGCAGTACTCCCCGACGACGCCGTCGGGGCACATCGCCACGACGATGCCGTACGGAAACATCGACCCCTCGTTCAACATCCCCGAGCTGGCCAAGGGGGCCGGCGCCACATGGGTGGGGCGGGGAACCGCCTACCACGCCGTTGCGCTCGACAAGCTGATCGTCGGCGCCATCGAGCATAAGGGGCTGTCGGTGCTGGAGATCATCAACGCCTGCCCGACCACGCACGGGCGCAGGAACAAGTTCCGCAGCCCGACGGACATGCTGTTGTGGATGAAAGACACCGCGCTCCCCCTGTCGGCCTTCGAGAAGCTGCCCCCCGAGAAGACCGCCGGCAAATTCCCCACGGGGGTTCTTTTCAAAAAGGAGGCCTCCGAGTACTGCGATACCTATTACGGCATGGTGGACCGCATCAGGAAAGCAGCCGAGGGGAGGGCATAACGCCATGAGCCGGTACGAGATTCGCTTCTCCGGGTCCGGGGGGCAGGGATTGATTCTCGCGGGCGTGATCTTCGCCGAGGGGGCGTCCATCTACGACAAGAAGAACGCGGTCCAGAGCCAGTCCTACGGGCCGGAGGCGCGCGGCGGTGCCTCCAAATCCGAGGTGATCATCTCGGATGAGACGATCCACTTCCCGAAGGCCACATCCATCGATCTGCAGTTGTCGCTCACGCAGGAGGCGTGCAACAAATACTACAAGGACCTGAAGCCGGACGGCACACTCCTCGTGGACGATGACTTCGTCAAGGAGATCCCGAAAGGAACATTCAAGGTGATCAAGCTCCCGATCATACGAACGGCAACGGAGGAGATCGGCAAATCGTTCGTTGCGAACATCGTCGCCATCGGAGCGATCGCCGCCATCACCGGCCAGGTAAGCTACGAGGCGATAGAGAAAGCCGTCCTCTCCCGCGTTCCCAAGGGCACCGAGGAACTGAACAAGAAAGCGCTGAAGGCGGGGTATAACGTCGCCAAGGCGCGAACGGCGGCGTGAGATTGCAGCGCACGCTGTCGATCATCAAGCCCGACGGAGTAAAAAAAGGTCTCGTCGGCGAAGTGACCCGCCGGTTCGAGAAGGAGGGGATCCGGATCGTCGCGATGCGGATGTTGCGGCTCACACGGAGGGAGGCGGAGGGGTTTTATGCCGTGCACCGGGAACGGCCGTTTTTCGGCTCCCTTACGGAATTCATGTCCTCGGGTCCCGTCATCGTCCTGGTGCTGGAGGGAGAGGACGTGGTATCGCGCAACCGGATGCTGATGGGCGCCACCGATCCGAAGAAGGCGGACAAGGGGACGATCCGGGCCGACTTCGCCCACAACGTGGAACAGAACATCGTCCACGGATCCGATGCCCCGGAGACGGCGGAAACCGAGATACGGTATTTTTTCGGCGACCTCGAACTGATGCGATAAAACGCATTCCCGGGCGAACCGGCTAGGCCCGGTAAGGCCGGGGTCGTGGCCCCCCCTCCGCATCGCGACTGCCTCCTCCCCCCCGTTGTATGATGAATGCCATGAGTGATGCACGCACGGATATAAAGGGAATGCCCCTGGAGGAGCTGGAACGCTTCTTCCGATCCCGGGGGGAGGAACGTTACCGGGCCATACAGGTGTCCCGCTGGATCTACCGTCTTCACGCGGAGGAGTTTTCCGTTATGACCGACCTTTCCCGGGACTTCCGGGAAGAGATCGGGAGGTCGTGCCGCATCTCTTCTCCCCCCGCGGAAAAGGAGGAGCGATCGCACGACGGGACCGAAAAGTTCCTGTTCCGGCTGGAGGACGGGGAAGCGGTCGAGAGCGTGCTGATCCCCGAGGAAGCCCGCAGGACCCTCTGCGTTTCCACCCAGGCTGGATGTGCCCTGTCCTGCGCGTTCTGCGCGACGGGGGCGTCGGGGTTCCGGCGGAACATGACGTCGGCCGAAATCATCCACCAGGCGTGCTTTGCCGCCCGTCGGCTGGCAGCGAGGGGAGAGCGGTTGACGAACGTCGTTTTCATGGGGATGGGTGAGCCGCTCGAAAATGTCCCGGAGGTGTCCCGCGCGATCGAAATTCTGCTCTCCCCGTTCGGGTTCGGAATGCCGGGGAGACGGGTGACCGTCTCGACGGCGGGAATTATTCCCGCAATGCGGGACCTTGCCGACCGGTATCCGGTGAGCTTCGCCGTGTCGCTCAACGCGGCCAGCGAGGAGGTCCGTTCCCGGCTCATGCCCGTCAACCGGAGGTATCCGTTGCGGGATCTGATCGCAGCGATGCGAGGGATCCCTCTGCGGAGCGGACGCAAGGTAACCGCGGAATACGTCCTGCTTTCGGGGATAAACGATTCCCCCGCAGAAGCCGAAGCGCTTGCGCGCCTGCTGTCGGGTGCCCGCATCAAGGTCAATCTGATTCCCGTAAATCCCCACGAACAAGGGGATTTCCGGCCGCCTTCCCCGGCGCCCGTCGACCGATTCCGCAACATCCTGATGGCCGCGGGGGTCCAGACGTTCACCCGGGAGCGGAGGGGAGCGGATATCCGTGCCGCCTGCGGACAGTTGCGGGGCGCGCCCGCGGACCCGGAGGTCCGAGGAAGAACGCGTTCCGGGCGAGCGGAGATGTCGAAAAACCCTTGAGCCCCGGAAATGTTCTCCCTATATTGGGAAAGAGATGTCCCCCGAAGGGAGCCGGAAAGGATAATGTCGGATATTCTAGGTGTTATCGGCGGTTCCGGGTTGTACGAGATGGAGGGGATGAAGAACGTCCGGACCGTAAGGGTCCGCACTCCTTTCGGCGACCCTTCCGATGCCCTGGTGATCGGGGACATCGGAGAACGGACGGTCGCCTTCCTCCCCCGCCACGGCAGGGGGCACCGGATTCCGCCGTTCCAGATCAATTTCCGGGCCAACATCTACGCCATGAAAAAGATCGGAGCAAGGTGGCTGCTTTCCCTCTCCGCCGTAGGAAGCATGAAGGAGAAGATCCGGCCGGGGGATATCGTGGTGGTAGACCAGTTCTTCGATCACACCCGGTTCCGGC
>JBAUKK010000137.1:0-17339 GCA_049577645.1 Candidatus Deferrimicrobiaceae bacterium | reverse complement strand
TTGTAGTATAGGGCACTTATTTGATTCCCCGGCATCGGGAACCGGAAGTGCGCAGGAGGGGCACCGTTGGGTCTGTTCGACGAGTCCGTTCTCATCTTCGATGGCGCATGCGGGACGAATCTGCAGGGGCTTTCCCTGCCGCCGTCGGCATGGGGGAAGTACGAGGGGTGCAACGAATACCTGAACCTCTCGGCCCCGGAGGCGATCGAGGAATTGCACTCGTCGTTTCTTTCGGTCGGGGCGATGGTGCTCGAAACAAACACCTTCGGCGCCAACTCCGTCGTCCTCGCCGAGTACGGACTGGAAGGCCGTGTGGAGGAGATCAACCGCGCCGCCGTGAAAAACGCACGGGCCGCCATCGCGCGGCACGGCGGCCGGGGGTACGTTGCAGGGTCCATCGGGCCGACGACCAAGCTCCCCTCGCTGGGTCACATCCCCTCCGAGGAACTGGCCCGTTCGTTCGCCTCGCAGATCCGCGTACTTGTCGAATCGGGGGTGGATCTCCTCGTGTTCGAGACCTGCCAGGACCTGCTGCAGGTGAAGGTCGGGCTGGTGAGCTGTTTCGAGGAGCTTTCCCGGCTCGGACGGGACATTCCCGTCATGGTGTCCCTCACGATCGAAAGTTCGGGCACCATGCTGGTGGGAACGGACGTGGCCGCGGCCGTGGCGGCCCTCGAGCCGTTCCCCCTCTTCTCCCTGGGCCTGAACTGCGCCACCGGGCCGGAGGGGATGAAGTCCCACATCCGGTATCTGAGCCGCCACTGGCCGGGGCGGGTTTCCTGCATCCCCAACGCCGGCATGCCGCAGGTCGTCGGGGGACGTACGTTCTACCCCCTCGCTCCGGAGGCATTCACCGCGGAGCTCGCGGCGTTCGTGGCCGGGGAAGGGGTGAGCATCGTGGGGGGCTGCTGCGGTTCGACCCCGGAGCATATCCGGCACCTGGCGGAAGCCCTTTCCTCCGTGCACCCCGCCCCGCGCGCCGTGGAGGACAAGCCGTCCCTGGGAAGCCTCTACCAGGCCGTGGAGATCCGGCAGGAGATCGCGCCGCTTCTGATCGGGGAGCGGGCGAACGCCAACGGGTCGCGCCAATTCCGGGAGCGTCTCCTTGCGGACGATTACGAAGGGGCGCTTGCGATCGCCCTGCAGCAGGAGGGGGACGGAGCCCACGCCCTGGATCTCTGCACAGCCTACGCGGGGAGGGATGAGAAGAAGGACCTTGCGGTCCTGACCCGCCTGTTCGCCCAGTCCGTTCGCATCCCCACCGTGATCGACTCGACCTCGCCCGACTGCATCGAGGAGGCCCTGAAGATCCACCCGGGAAAATGCCTCATAAACTCCATCAACCTGGAGGACGGCGGGAAGAACCTCGACCGGATCTGCCGGCTGGCGAAGAAATACGGCGCCGCCGTTGTGGCCCTGACCATAAACGAAACGGGAATGGCGATGACGGCCGGCGAAAAACTTTCCACGGCGAAGGAAATCTATGATCTGGCGGTCCGCCGGTACGGGCTTAGGCCCCACGACCTGCTGTTCGACATGCTGACCTTCACGATCGGCTCCGGGGACCCGTCCCTCCACAACGCGGCGGCGGAGACGATCGAGGCCGTCCGCCGGGCGAAGGAGGAACTGCCGGGCGCGTTCACGATCCTGGGGGTAAGCAACGTCTCCTTCGGACTGTCCCCGCCTTCCCGCCGCATCCTCAACTCGGTCTTCCTCCACGAGGCGGTCGAGGCGGGACTTGCCGCCGCGATCATCGACGCCGCAAAGGTTCTCCCCCTGGCGAAGATCCCGGAAGAAGATCGGCGGATCTGCCTCGACCTGCTCTACGATCGGCGGGCGGAGGGCGTAAACGCGCCGCTGGAGGCATTTCTGGCGCATTTTTCCGGCAAGACGGACGAAGAGGGAAGTCCTTCCGCCGGGAACGGCGCCGATGTCCCCCCGGAGAAGGCGCTCACCGGGAAAGTCGTCGCCGGCGACAGGGCCGGGATCGAGGATCTCCTGTCGATTCTGCTCTCCCGGCGGACGGCGGGCGACGTGATCAACCAGATCCTCGTGCCGGCCATGCGGCAAGTGGGGGAGCTGTTCGGCCGGGGCGAAATCCTCCTCCCGTTCGTTCTCAAGTCCGCGGAAGTCATGAAACGGAGCGTGGACTACCTCGAGCCCTTTCTCGTCAAGGCCGAACGGGACACCGGCCGGAAGGTCCTGCTGGCGACCGTCGCCGGGGACGTCCACGACATCGGAAAGAACCTGGTCGACATCATTCTCTCCAACAACGGGTACCGCGTATTCAACCTCGGCATCAAGGTCCCCGCGGAGACGATCATCGGGAAGGCCCGGGAATACGGAGTCGACGTGATCGGCCTTTCCGGCCTCCTCGTCAAGTCGGCCATCATCATGAAGGAGAGCATGCCTCAGTACCGGGAGGCGGGGCTTTCCATGCCCATCCTCCTCGGAGGCGCGGCGCTCACCGAAAAATTCGTGGCCAAGGATTGCGTACCGGGATACGGGGGACCGGTGGTCTACTGCGCCGACGCCTTCGCAGGCCTTACGGCGATGCAGGAGCTCGAGGCGGGAACGCTCCATTCCACGACGTACCGGGAGACGGGGAAGAAGGTCACGGCGCCGGGGCGCAGGGAAGCGCGGATCTCCCGGGACAACCCGGTTCCGGAGGCCCCGTTCCTGGTGGCCCGCCACGTCACGGACATCCCTACGGATCTTCTCTTCCCCTACGTCAACGAGCAGGCGCTGTTCCGGGGGCGCTGGGGATACCGACGGGGGAAGATGGAGGCCGGGGAGTACCGCCGGCTCGTCGAGGAGACGGTGAAGCCGATGTACGAGAAGCTGAAACGCCAGTGTGTGGAGGAGAACCTCTCGCGCCCGATGGTCGCATACGGGTACTTCCGGTGCTTCTCCGAGGACGACACCCTCGTCGTGCAGCACGAGGGGCGGGACTACCCCTTCCCCTTCCCCCGTCAGAAGAACCCGCCGCATCTCTGCATCGCCGACTACTTCCGGACGACGGCGGAAGGCGGCGATATCGCGGGGTTTTTCGTGGCGACGATCGGGGAGCGATTCGGGCAGGCGACGCGGGAGCTCTTCGAGGCGAACCGGTACCATGATTACCTGATGCTGCACGCGCTCTCCGTCGAGCTCACCGACGCATTGGCCGAGTACTGGCACGAGGCGATGCGGCGGGAGCTTTGCATCGCGGAACAGAAGCCGTCCGGTCCGGAAGGGTACGTCGTCCAGGAATACCAGGGATCCCGGTACGGTTTCGGCTACCCCGCATGCCCGGATCTTGCGGCCCACCGGCCGGTATTCGAGCTGCTCCGGCCGGAGGCGATCGGGGTCACGCTCACCGAAACGATGGAGATGGTGCCCGAGCAGACCACCTCGGCCATCGTGGCGCACCATCCGCAGGCGAAGTATTTCGCCATATAGCCACCCGAAGGAGGATACCCGTGAAGAAGTACATCTGCACGAACTGCGGGTACATTTACGATCCCGAGGCGGGGGACCCGATGGGGGATATTCCCCCCGGCACGGCCTTCGAGGCGCTGCCGGACGAGTGGGTCTGCCCCATGTGCTACGCGCCCAAGGCGACCTTCGACGAGATGGAGTAGGCGGTGGAGCCGATCCTCGACCGGATGAAGAGATCCCCGCTGGTGTTCGACGGAGCCATGGGGACGATGATCTACGACCGCGGGGTCTTCATCAACACCTGCTTCGACGAACTCTCCCTTTCCAATCCGAAGCTCATCGGCCAGATCCACCGGGAATACGTGGAGGCCGGGGCCGAGGTGATCGAGACGAACACCTTCGGGGCAAACCGCATCGCCCTCCGGCCGTACGGGCTTTCCGAGAAAGTCGTGGAGATCAACCGCCAGGCCGTTCGCATCGCCCGTGAGATCGCGGGCGATGCGGTGTACGTGGCAGGCGCCGTGGGCCCGTGCATTCGCCCGGACCAGATCATGCCCGACGAGCACACCGGGGAGGTGGAGGAGGGCTTCTCCGAGCAGATCGGGGCGCTGGTCGCGGAAGGCATCGACCTCGTCGTGCTGGAGACGTTCACTCACCTGAAGGAAATCCGGCTGGCCGCCCAGGCGGCCAGGAGGCTCGGCGTACCGGTGCTCGCGTCGTTCGTGCTGAACGACCGCGAGGAAACGGCCGTGGGGGTGAAAGCGGGCGCCATCGCCCAGGCGCTGGACGCCGACGAGAACGTGGACGCCATCGGGATCAACTGCGGAACCGGTCCCGCCGGGGTCTTCGACGCGCTGCAATCCGTTCTCCCCCTGGTCGGAAAGCCCGTCGTCGTGATGCCCAACGCGGGCTTCCCCCGGGATGTCGGGGGACGCCTGCTCTACCTAACGAGCCCCGAATATTTCACCGAGTACGCCAAGAAATATATCGAGCTGGGCGTGCGCGGAGTCGGCGGATGCTGCGGAACCACGCCGGCGCACATCCGGGTGGCCAGCCGGGCGGTCAAGACGTTGAGCGGGGTGAAGAAGCATATCGAGGTCCGGGTCCCCGCACGGCAGGGGGTCCTGGTCCAGGTCGTCCCGCCCGAGAAGAAGTCGCGGCTGGCACGAAAGATCATCGCGCAGGAAAAGGTGACCTCCGTGGAGATCGTACCCCCGCGCTCCAGCGACCTCTCGGGGATGCTCGCCAAGGTGAGGAAGTGCGCCGAGGCGGGCGTCGATGCGATCAACATCCCCGACGGGCCGCGCGCAAGCGCCCGCATCTCCCCCATGATCGCCGCCATCGCCATCCAGAAGGAGGTCGGCATCGAGACGATCCTCCACTACTGCTGCCGCGACCGCAACCTCATCGGGATGCAGTCCGACCTCCTCGGCGGGTACGCCGCCGGACTGGCGAACTTCCTGATCATCACGGGCGACCCCCCCAAAGTGGGCGACTACCCCCAGGCCACGGGGGTATTCGACGTGGACGCGATCGGGCTCACCCAGGTGACGGCCAACCTGAACCGGGGGTTCGACATCGGCGGGAACCCGATCGATCCCCCGACGGGCATCTTCATCGGCGTCGGCGCGAACCCGTGCGCCGTGGAACAGGAGCGGGAGATCGACCGGTATTTCCGCAAGATCGACGCGGGCGCCGAGTTCGCCATCACGCAGCCGGTCTTCGACGTCGAGGCCCTGTTCCGCTTCCTGGACCGCGTGGAAGGACATTCCCGCCGCATCCCCGTCATCGCGGGAGTGTGGCCGCTGGTCAGCTACAAGAACGCCGAATTCATGAACAACGAGGTCCCCGGCGTGGTGGTCCCCCGGGAGATTCTTGACCGGATGGCCCGCTGCCGGACGAAGGAGGAGAGCCGACGTGCCGGGATAGACATCGCGAGGACCACCATCCTGCGGGTCTCCCCCCGCGTGAGCGGTTTCCAGGTTAGTGCCCCCCTGGGGAGCGTGGAGACCGCGCTCGCGGTCCTGGAAAAGGGGGGATAAGAAAGATTCCCATGTTTGTTGACATCGACCAAACCCGTCCTTATAAATGTCCTATGGCGGACGAAAACGAACTCAAGTTTTCCGAGGACCATCTCTGGGTCCTGGAAATGGGAGATACCGCCCGCATCGGGCTCTCCGATTACGCCCAGGAACAGCTCGGGGAGATCCTGACCGTGATGCTGGCCGAGGTCGGGAAGTTCGTCGAGCCGGGCGAGGCAGTGGGCGAGTCCGAATCGCAGAAAACCGTCGTGGAACTCGTCTCTCCCCTTTCGGGCACCATCCGGGCCGTCAATGAGAACGTCGTGGAAGATCCTTCCCTGATCAACGTCGACCCGTACGGGAAGGGGTGGCTCGTCGAGGTGGAGATGGCCGAGCCCGAGGAGCTGGAGCAGCTCATGAGTTACGACGAGTACGACCTGTTCATCGAGGACTAAAACCTCACTTCTTCTTCAGGATCTTGTCCAGGGCGGACTGCGCCGATTTCAGAAGCTCCATGCTCAGCTCGTAATTGTGGGTCCCCCGGCCGTTGCTGACGATCAGGTAGTTCGTCTCGGCCCCCTGGAGCAGCTTTTTCTCCTCTTCGACGTTCTTTCCGATCTTGCCGCTGCGCTCCAGGTACTCCCTGGCTTCCTCGAGCCCCACCGCAATGATGTTCTCCTTTGCGGTGATCTTCTCCTTCCAGGCGATGAGCATCTTCCCGTACTCGGCGTCGTGGCACTCCACGCACTTGCCCATGACGGTGAGGACCGTCTGCGTCCCCTTCGTAAGCTCGTGGCATTCGGTGCATCCCAGGCCCGCCTCGGCCATCACGTCGGGGCTCGGGGAGACCCCGACGGGCTTGACCTTCCCCTCATAGAGCGCCTTGTGCGGCTTGTGGCAATGTCCGCAGTCGATGTCCCGGCTTTCGTGATGGCACGCCATGCACTCGGACTTGGTGACGATCCGCATCTTGTGCTTGTCGGGGGAATGGCACTTGGTGCACTCGATTCCCACTTCCCGGACGTGCAGCTGGTGGGGAAAGCGCACTTCCATCTCCCGGAAGAAGAGTTCCCCCGGCGGCCGGATACGCTGGTGGCACAACGTCATGCAGTAGGAGGACGGACTGGCGAGGATGGCCGGCCGGGGAGGCCCGCCGGGGATCCCGGCGGCCTTGAACGCCGCCTGGACCTGGTCGTATCCGGCCCGCACGATCCGGTAGGCATACTCGATGTTGTGGGCTCCGCGTCCGGCCTTCAGGAGGTCGAGATTGGCGCGGGCATCCGCCACCAGCGCACGGGCCTCCGCAACTTTCTTCGACTTGGCGGGGCCGGTCCCGACGGCCGCCTCCCCGGAGGCGACGATCGCCCCCATGCCGGCGACGAGGACGCGGGACTCGCGAATCCAGTCGTCTAGCATCCGGTCGTAGTCCTTCCCGTGGCAGGCGACGCAGCTGTTCCTCTCCGCCGTGAGCTTCTTCTCGCCGGGGAAGGCGACGCCGGACTCCCGCACTTCCACGGACGTCGTGTGGCAGCCGTCGCAGGACACCTGGGCCGAGAACATTCGGGACGGGGTGTCGGCGACGCCGCGCGCGCCGGCCCCCATGTACATCTCCTTCTGGTAATTGTGGAGCCGCTTGTGGCAGGCGTCGCACTGCACCTCGAAGGTCTTGACCATCTCGACTTCGCCGTGCCGGATCTTCTCGTGGCATTTCAGGCACTCGATCGCGTTGATGGTGACGTGGATCCTGTGGAGGGCGAGCGGGTCGGTCTTCCTGTTCAGCCTGCCCACGTGGCAGTCAAAACAATGGGAGTCTTCGACCCGTCCGTCCCCCTCCGCCACGCGCAGATGGCACTGCTTGCACTGGACCCCGATCTTCAGGTACGACTCGTGGGAGAAGGTGAACCCGCTGTGTTCCACCGTCCGCGTCGGGGTGCCGTGGCAGCCGGGGCATCCGCCGAGGGCCTGCCCCTGGCCGACCCCCTTGAAGTGGCACAGGAAGCAGACGTTCGTGTCGACCGCGACATGTTCTCCCTGGACGATCGAATAGTGGCAGGACGTGCAGCGCAGCTGCTCCCCCCGCTTGAGCTTCGTCAGGTGCTCCTGATGGTCGAAGGTGATGGCGCCGAGCATGGCCTTCCCCTTCTCGATGCGCCCCTCGTGGCAGCCTACGGCAAGGCACGCCTTGTCCGGCACGTTTGCGTGGGGGCGGGGGTTGTACAGGCCGGTCCAGTACTTGAGCGTCGTCACGGTGATGAACACCGGGGAGAAGGAATGGCACTTGATGCAGGAGACGTCCGCGTGCCTGGACGTCTTCCACTGGTCGTAGAACGGGTCCATGTAGTGACAGACGACGCACGACTTGGGAAAGTAGGCGGCGACGAAGAAGGCCCCGTTGAAGACGATCAGGATCCCCAGGACGACGCCCCCGACGGCCAGGAGCGGCCTCCGGTATTTCACGACGAGGTCCCACCAGGAAAGAAACATCTCTTTCATCGGTTGGGCACCTCCGCCGACTCCTGCTTCGACCGTTTCGCCATGATCTCGTCGTATTCGAGCGGATGCTCCTCCTTCATCTCATGCTCCGAGATCTGCCCGTGCCACCACAAAAGCGTCCCGGGGAACCGGTCCGGGTTGAAGTGGACGTTGTAGAAGTGCCAGATGACGATGGCCAGCGTGGCGAGCATCGCCTCGTCGCTGTGCATCTCGTGGGCGACGTCCAGGACGTACTTCGGGAGATATTTGAGGACGATCCCCTGGAACCAGAGGAAGAGGCCCGAGCCGATCATGATGACGCACCCCCAGTAGACGGCCCAGTAGTCGAATTTCTCGATGTAGCTGAACCGCCCGAACCGGGGTTTATCGGGGGTTTTTCCCAGGAAATGCCGGATGTTCTGCGCCGCGTCCCTTGCGTCCTTGGGGGTGGGGATCAAAAGAACGAAATCCCTACGGCCCCGCCGGGAGAGCACCGTGTAGAAGAGGTGATGCACCATGAAGTAGATGAGCATGCTCGCGCCGATCCGGTGCACGATCGTGGAGTTGTGGAACCCCCCCCACAGGGCCACCAGGTATCGGGAGAGCACGAAGTCGGGGAACTTGATCGGCATCCCGGTGATGATCAGGAGGATCACCGATGTGAACATCACCATATGCTGGAAGCGGAAGTTCCTGTTGAACCGCTGGAACATCTCGCCTTCCTCGTGGAGCTTCTCCCGCCGCTTCTCCTCCCGTCGCCTCCGCGCCTCCTCCCTGCGTTCCGCCGCCGTCCGGATCCGTTTTTCCCGCTGCACCTCCTCGAGTACGCGGGCGAGAACCTTTTCCCGGATCTTATCCGCTTCGGAGGGATCGAGTCCGGCCGTCTCCCCGGCGATGGCCGCCTCGATCTCCCCTTCCAGGGTCTCCTGCTTCGGATCCTTCTTCTCGTTCATGGACATTTGATTCCTCTCCCGCTGATAGGTTATCCCCCGTTGGCCGCGGAATCCCTACTTTTCGCCGCGAAGCCTCCGGGTCCGCCCGTACATGTCGAGGAAGATGTGCGCGATGAGGGCGAGCATGGTGGCGATGGTGAGGTATTTGAAAAACTGGGCCGTGTAATAGATGATCCCGGACTCCTTCTTGTGGGAATCGACGTGCATCTTCCCCATGGCGAAGTTGGCGTTCGCTCCCGGGTGGCACTTTCCGCAGGTGGCGGGAACGTTCTTCGGGTTGACCATCGAGAGCGGGTCCTCGGGCGGGCGGATGTCGTGCACTCCGTGGCACGAGGCGCAGTTGGCCACCGTCCGGGAGCCGAAACCGCTCGCCACGCCGTGGAACGAGTTCTTGTACGTGGCCACCTGCTCGGTCTCGATGCCGAACTTGCTCATGATCGTAACGGAGGCGTGGCACGTCGAGCACTGCTCCGCTACGTGGGTCGCGTACACAGAGGACTCGGGATTCAGGTGGCCGTAGATCTTGTGCTCCCCGTGGCAGCCGGTGCACGAAGGGACGTCCATGATCCCCTTCGACAGCGCCACGCCGTGGATCGACATCTTGAACCGTGCGTAGATCTCGATGTGGCACCGCCCGCACGTCTCCGCGACGGCCTGGCGGGAAACCGCCGACGCGGGATCCTTCGCCTTGCGGATGTCGTGCCTCCCGTGGCAATCCTGGCACAGCGGAGCCTTCGTGTTCCCCTTCGCGATCGCCGTTCCGTGGACCGACCCGAAATACTCCAGGTAGGCGTCGGACTGCGGGGCCCCTTCCGCGTTCCCCTTGTAGTGGCAGTGCGTGCAGACCACGCGCTTGGGCCGCTGCCGGTGTGGGATCTCGCTCACGTCGAAATGGCAGTCCACGCACGTCTTCTTCTCGTGAACGGAACCTTTAAGGCTGTCCACCGTCGCGAACAGATCCCGGATCTGCCCGTCGACGAGGATCTTCCGGAACTCCGGTTTGCCGTGACACAGCGTGCACTTTTCCAGCGAAATCCTGGCTTCCGCGGGGGAGAACAACCCCTGGGCGCAGGTCCCCAGGGCGATGATGACCCATGCCGCGAAAAACTTCCCCCTCATAGTACCCCTTCCCCTTTGAGTTTTTCATATTCGAGCGGGTGCTCGTCCCGAAGCCACTCGGCGTCCACCTTCCCCGTCAGCCACGCCCGGTTCATCGGAAATACGGACGGGTGCAGGTGTACGATGTAGAGGTGCCAGAACAGAAGGATAACGAAAATGAGCAGCCCCTGGTACCCGTGAATGATCAGGGTCAGGTCCAGGACGAACTTGGGGAGGAACCGCATCGAGAAGGTCTCCGCCCAGAGGATGACGCCGGTTACGGAGATGAGGAAGACCCCCGCCGTGGCGCCCCAGTACTGGAACTTCTCCTTGTACCCGTACTTCCCGAAGCGCGGGTATTCGTCGCCCATCCCGAGGTTGAACCGCATCGCCTGGAGGAAGTCGTCGAAATCCCGCCGGGTGAGCCAGATTTCCCTGAGCTCCCGTGTCCCCTCGAGGGAAATGAGCATGTAGAAGGCGTGGTAGACCAGTTGGGCCATCAGAAAGACGGCCGCACCCCGGTGGATGATCCCCCGGTACAGCATCCCTCCCTCGAGGCGGATCAGGGCCTGCGCCAGCCGGTTTTCGTGGTACATCAGCGCGAAACCGGTTACGGCGAGGACCAGGAGGGAGACCATCAGCAACAGGTGCTGTATGCGGAACAGGACCGACATCCGCTCCACGTACACCGGGCCCCGGGATTCTTCCCTCATCGTAGTCACTCCTTCTTCCCTTCGGGCTTCGTACCCAGGCGCCTGCGCCTTCCCAGCAGGTCCATCCCCACGTGCAGGACGAACAGGGTAACGAGCACGCCGATGAAGATCGTGTAGAAGACGCGGACCACGAAGACGCCCATCGCCTTCTGCGGGGTCACCTCCACGTGGACATTCCCCTTGGCGAAGTTCACCCCCGCGTTGGGGTGGCACTCCCCGCACGTTTCCGGAAGGTTCGCCTTGTTCACGGACGAGGCGGGATCCGACGACGGAAGGATCTTATGGAACCCGTGGCACGAGGCGCAGTTCGCCACCGTGGTCATGCCGTACTCGAGGGCGACCCCGTGGAACGAGTCCATGTAGCTGGAGAAACGCTTCTTCGGAAGGGCATACCGCGTGGAGATCGCCTCGTCCCCGTGGCACGCTGTACAGGTCTTGGGGATGTTCTTCACGTAGACCTTCGACTCGGGGTCGGTGATCTTCAAGATCGTGTGTTCGCCGTGGCAGTCGGTGCACACCGGGGATTCCGCGATCCCGGCGCGCATCCCCTTTCCGTGCACGGAGACCTCGTACTCCTCCAGGATGCCGGAGTGGCACTTCCCGCAAAGCGTCGGGATGTTCTGCCGGTGGGTGGCCGAACGCGGCCGGTCCCCCGGGAGGATCATGTGATTCCCGTGGCAGTCCGGGCAGACCGCGGTCCCGAGGAGGCCGGATTTCTTCAGGGCCCTCCCGTGGACGCTCTCGCGGTACGCTTCCATCACCTTATGGTCGGGGAGCCCGTACTTCTCCTCGA
The DNA here is from genome assembly GCA_049577645.1 of Candidatus Deferrimicrobiaceae bacterium. GTDB lineage: Bacteria > Desulfobacterota > Deferrimicrobia > Deferrimicrobiales > Deferrimicrobiaceae > CSP1-8. Next base: position 5,869 of record JBAUKK010000137.1, on the reverse strand, counting down.
TCACCGTGTCATCGTGGCACTCCAGGCAGACCCCGACGATGTTCAGCCGGAACGTGCGCGCCTCGGGGTCCTGCACCTTGCGGATGTCGTGTTTGCCGTGGCAGTCCTCGCACCCCGGGACGTCTTGAATTCCCTTGGCGTGCGCGATCCCGTGCGTGCTCCGGGAGTACGACTTCGCCGCTTCGGCATGACATCTTCCGCACAAAACCGGGGCCAGCTTCCCGTGCGGAACCTTCGCGTCCGTGTGGCACGCGGTGCACGCGGCCTTGCCGTGGACCGACACGCGGAACGAATTTTCGTCGACGAACAGCGACAGGGTCTTCCCGTCGGGCAGGGATTTCTCGATCGTCGCGTCATCGTGGCAGTCGAGGCAATCCCGCACCGTGGGACCCGCATCCGCCGCCGCGGCCAAACCCGCTCCTGCGGCCGTCAGGAGTACGGCTAGAAGGAACGATCGGAACGGTTTCATTTCTCCTCCGTCAGCAGGGTGGACGACCCCGGCACACCTTCCTCCCCGCGCCGTTCCCTCTCCTCGATCTCCTCGAGTTCGAGCGGATGCTCGTGCTCCATGTGGTCGCGGGAGAGCTTTCCGTCGATCCAGGTAAACGACATGGGGGCAAAGTCCGGATTGATGATCACATAGTACAGGTGCCAGACGAAGATGGCCAGGGTGGCCAGGATCGCCTCGTAATAGTGAACCAGGGTGGCCACGTCAAGGCCCCACATCGGGATCCGCTTCAGGGTCTCGTTTTCGAACCAGAGCATGAACCCCGTGACGACCATCACGATCGTTCCCCAAACGAGGGCGAGGTACTCCGCCTTCTCCACGTAGCCGTACCGCCCGAATTTCGGCCTGTGGTCGGAGATTCCCGCGTAGTATCTGAGCATCGCCACGACGTCCATGGCATCCTGCCACCGGGGCATCATGTGGCCCAGCTGGTCCCGCCCGCGGGCCGTGAAGACGGCGTAGTAAACGTGATAGAGGGAAGTCGCCACCATCACGATCGCGGCCGCCCGGTGCCCGTTCCCCCGCAGGGAGACATTCGCGGCGTCCGAGAGAAACGGGATCGACCATTTGAATTTGAGGGCGAACCCGGTGATCACGAGCACGAAGAAGCTCGAAAGCGTCAGGAAATGCTGGATCCGCTCGGAGCGGTTCAGCCGCTCGTAGCCGGGGTGCGACCACTTTTCCGTCCTCTCCCGGTAGAGGGCCTTCATCTTCCGGAAGTAGTCGGCGCCGTTGTGGACGACCATCCCCCCGATGACGATGACGATCAGCCAGAGGTAGATAGTCTTCACCCAGTACTTGGCGGCGCCCCCGACTCCTCCCGGGCCGGCGTGGATGTTCCCCTTGGCGAAGTTCACCCCCGCGTTGGGGTGGCACTGCCCGCAGGTCACCGGCAGGTTCTTCGGGTTCACCGTGGAGCGCGGGTCGGCCGTCGAGAAGATCTCGTGAACCCCGTGGCAGGATGAGCAGTTCGCCACGGTCCGGTCCCCCAGCCGCTGGGAGAGGCCGTGGAAGCTGTCCCGATACCCCTTGACCTTGCCGGTCTCGACGCCGTACCGGTCGGCGAGCTTCTCCGCCATATGGCAGGAGGGGCACGTCTTTTCCGAAACGAGCATGAAGGATACGGGGGACCGGGGATCCGACGCCTGGCGGATTTCGTGCTCCCCGTGGCAGTCGGTGCAGCCGGGGGCATCGGGGACGCCCCGGTAGAAAGCGACGCCGTGCACGCTCTCGCGGAAGATGGTGAACACTCCGTAGTGGCATTTCCCGCATGTCTCCGGGACGTTCTCCCGGTAGATGGGGGATTGCGGATCGAAACGGTCCTTGAGGTCGTGCGACCCGTGGCAGTCGACGCACGAGGCGGATTTGTTCAACCCTTTCTCGACGATCGCGATGTTGTGGATGCTCTTCTCGTACATCCTGGCGGCGCCGGGGATGGCGATCCCCCCCTGCTCGATCACCTCCCTGTTCCCGTGGCACCGCGTGCACGTCTCGGCGATGTTCCGGAAGTAGACAGGGGACGAGGAAAGCGTCGACTTGGGAATCGCATGCGCCCCGTGGCAGTCCGGGCAGCCGGGGGCCTCGATCCCCACCATCCTCTTCCGCCCGATCACGTGCCGGCTTTTCGCGTACACGGCCGCCACCTCGGAGTGGCATCCGGAGCAATCGACCGCCTTGAGCCGCGCCGCGTGCGGCAGCTCCTTGACATCCTCGTGGCAGTCCGTGCAGGAGAGGTCCGCATGCACCGAAGCCTCATACAGTCCGCCGTCCACATGGAGGCTGGTCCCCGGGAAGGGTACAGCGACCCGGTGGGGTTTCTCCGCTCCGCCCGGGACCACGTTCGACGCCAATTCCTCGGCCGGCCAGGAGAGGATGTCCGCGTCCCCGTGACAATCCAGGCAATCGGAGTTTTCCGCAGCCGGCAGCAAGGAGGGGCTCAATGCCAAAAGGAGTGCAACTACCCCGACGAGACCTGCAATGCGGGTCCTTCCCCGGAACAAGGGGAACATGATCGCTCCCTTCCTTTCCCTCAGAGAAATTTGAGGCGGGTTCAATGCCGGTTTCCCTATACGCGACCCATTCCGATTATTGTCGACTGTATACATAACTCATCAACACGCAAGAATCAAGACGAATTTTCCTTCCCCGAACGCAGTCCCGCCCCTTCTGTTGAAAATTTCTGTAGTAAAAATCGACGGTGCGTCCGCGGCAAGAGCGGCCCCGGACTAGCCGGGAAAGGGCCCCTGGGTGAAACCTCTCCCGGATACGTCGACGGTCCCCGTACATTCCCCCCCGAGGAAAATTTGCGGGGGCGTCAAGCCGCCCGTGAAATGGCGGCTGTTTTATCCGGCTGGAAACCACTCCACCGAGGGGAGTTAGAAAAATTTCCGTTTTTTCCCGTCTTTTCCTTGACAGCCCTACCCGGACACCATATCTTGTATGCGTATTGATCTTAAACCACAAGATACACTACCGCTAACGTGGGATAATACCTACAGGGGAGCTGCCACAATGGAACTGAACCGCCCGGTTTCCGCCTCCGCCATTCCGGCGGGCGACAAGCCGGAGAATCCCTTTGTCTCCGGAACCAGGGATCTCCCGGACCGCCCTCCGCAAGAATGGACCGAGAGGATGCATGCGAAGTACGGCCCGATGCCGATCTCGGAGAACGCCCGGAAGGTGCTCGATCGCCGCTACCTCAAGAAGGATACGGGGGGGGAGAGGATGGAGACCCCCGAGGAGATGCTCGCGCGCGTGGCGTACGACATTGCGTTGGCGGAAGGACTGTACTACGGCTCCGCGCCCGAGGTCGTCCTGCAGTGGGCCGAGAGGTTCTACGCGATGATGAGCCGCCTCGACTTCATGCCCAACTCGCCCACCCTGATGAACGCCGGGCAGGAGCTGCAGCAGCTGTCGGCGTGTTTCGTGCTCCCCGTCGACGACTCGATGGAGTCGATCTTCGAGGCGGTCAAGAACACCGCGCTCATCCACAAGAGCGGGGGGGGAACCGGATTCTCCTTTTCCCGGCTGCGCCCGAAGCACGACGTCGTCAAATCCACCAAGGGCATCTCGTCGGGGCCGATCTCGTTCATGACCGTGTTCGACGCCGCGACCGAGACGATCAAGCAGGGGGGAACCCGGCGCGGGGCGAACATGGGGATCCTGCGGGTGGACCACCCCGACATTCTCGATTTCATCTTCTGCAAGATGAAGAACGACCGACTGAACAACTTCAACATTTCCGTGGCGCTCACCGAGGATTACATGAAGGCGGTGGAGTCGGACGCCGAGTACGAGCTTGTCAATCCCCACTCCGGCCAGGTCGTCGCAAAGCTTTCCGCCCGCGAGGTGTTCGAGAAGATCGTGGAGGCCGCATGGAGGAACGGGGAACCGGGGATCATCTTCCTGGACCGGATCAACCGGGACAACCCCACGCCCAGGATCGGGGCGATCGAGAGCACCAACCCGTGCGGGGAACAGCCCCTTCTGCCGTACGAGAGCTGCAACCTGGGCTCCATCAACCTCTCCGGCATGGTGACGGGCGATAACGGGAGCGTCCGGGTCAACTACGAAAGAATGCGCGAGACGATCCATGACGCGATCCGGTTCCTCGATAACGTGATCGACAGGAACAACTATCCCCTCCCCGAGATCCGCCAGATGACGATGGGAAACCGGAAGGTCGGGCTGGGGGTGATGGGGTTCGCCGACATGCTCATCAAGCTGGGCGTCCCCTACGACTCGGACGAGGCCCTGGCCGTCGGCCAGGAGGTGATGAGCTTCCTTCAGGAGGAGTCCGTCAAGACCTCTTCGCTCCTGGCGCGCGAGCGGGGCCCGTTCCCGAACTGCGCGGCGAGCGTCTTCGCGGACAACGGGAAGATCGCCCGGCGCAATGCCACAACCACGACGATCGCCCCGACGGGGACCATCAGCATCATCGCCGGTTGCAGCAGCGGCATCGAGCCCATATTCGCCCTGTCGTACATACGCAACGTGATGGACAACGACCACCTCGTCGAGGTGCACCCTCTCTTCGAGGGGGAGATGAAGCGCAGGGGAGCCTACTCGCTGGACATGATGATGGAGGTCTCCCGGAAAGGAAGCCTTCGTCATGTCGAGGGGGTCCCGGAGGAGGTGCGGAAGATCTTCGTGACGGCCCACGACATCTCGCCCGAGGCGCACCTGAGAATGCAGGCCGCATTCCAGAAGCACGTCGACAACGCGGTGTCCAAGACGGTAAATTTCCTCTCGGACGCGACCCGGGAGGACATCCGCAAGGTATACCTCCTCGCCTATCGGCTGGGATGCAAGGGAGTCACCGTATACCGGGACAAGAGCAGGGGAGAGCAGGTGCTGAACATCGGCGAGGTGAACCGGGCGGACCCGGCCGGAACGCCCGGCGCGCCGGAGAGGGAGTCCGGCTACGTCTCCACACGACCCCGTCCCGACACCCTTCTCGGGGTCACCAAGGAGATGAAGACCAGTTGCGGAAAGATCTACGTGACGATGAACTGCGACGAGAAGGGAATCTTCGAGGTGTTCAACCAGATGGGGAAGGCGGGCGGATGCGCCGCCTCCCAGTCCGAGGCGATCGGGAGGCTCGTCTCCCTGGCCCTTCGCTCGGGGGTCAAGCCCGATATGATCGTCAAGCAGCTGAAGGGGATATCGTGCCACCTCCCGGCGTGGGCCGGAAACGGCGCGAAGATCATGTCGTGCGCGGATGCGGTAGCCAAGGCCGTCGAGTGGTACATCGACAACGTCAACCGGATGTTCCCCGCCCACGTGGAGCCGGGGGAACCCCCGTCCTCCGCCGGCCGGGAGGACGTCTCCCGGCAGATAAGCGCTCTCGGCAACGAGGAGTTCGAGATCTCGCGGGGTGCCTGCCCCGACTGCGGCAGCCAGGTCGAGATGCAGGAGGGGTGTCTCAAGTGCCGCTCGTGCGGATTCTCGGAGTGCTGACCGGCGTTTTCCCTGGGTGCCCCTTGCCGGAGGGCGATCGCGTCGGAACAGCCGATGAACCCCCGCAGAGGGTGCGCAAGCCGATTCCCGCGCCCCATCGGAAAGACGTCCGGTGTCGGCCCGGCTACCCGGCTGCGCCCAGCGAACGTGCCCTGCGGTACCTTCCCCGGCCATTAGCCTACCGATTCGACGTACTCACCCTGTTCCATACAGGATACGGGGTCTCCGCCGGTTCCGCCGGCGCTCCCGCTCGGGGGATCCCCTGCGGCGGTTGCCTCCCCCATGCGTCCCTTGCGACGGGGCGGCGGCGAAGCCACCGGGGACCATCAGGCAATGCGGGGGGTTCCACGAAGCGGCCTGTGGAGCGAGAGTGGAGTATCCCCGCCGGGCGGGGTCCGAATC
>JBAUKK010000136.1:0-2122 GCA_049577645.1 Candidatus Deferrimicrobiaceae bacterium | reverse complement strand
CAGTAAGCCAACGTCCCCGCCCTTGCACCCAGTTCTTAGGAACGTCCCGGTTCTTAGGTGGGGGCGTGGGCCTCGACCGACTTGCGCCCGATCGAGTGGTAGATGAACCCGCGCTCCCGGATCTTTGCGGGATCGTAGATGTTGCGGCCGTCGAAGATCACCGGCTGCCGCATCAGGTTCTTTATCAGCCCGAAGTCGGGCTTGCGAAACTCGTTCCACTCGGTGACCACGATCAGCGCGTCCGCCCCCTGGAGGGCGCCGTAGGAGGACTCGGCATACTCGAGCCGGTCCCCGTATTTCGCCTTCACGTTCTTCATCGCCTCGGGGTCGAAGACGGCGACGTGGGCTTTCGCCTTGAGCAGCTCGTCGATGACGTAGAAGACCGGCGCCTCGCGCACGTCGTCGGTGTTCGGCTTGAACGCCAGCCCCCAGATCGCCACCCGAAGACCCTCAAGCTTCCCCTTGAAGTGCCTCTCCACCTTCCGGTAGAAGCGCCTGCGCTGCTCCTGGTTGATCTCCTCCACCGACTGCAGGATGGTGAGCGGCGCCCCGGCGTTCTGGGCGCTCTTCAGGAGGGCCTTCACGTCCTTCGGGAGGCACGACCCGCCGTACCCAAGCCCCGGGAAGAGGTATTTTCTGCCGATCCGGGAGTCGGATCCCACCCCCTCCCGGACCATCTCCACGTCGGCCCCGACGGCGTCGCAGAAGTTGGCCAGGTCGTTCATGTAGGAGATCTTCATGGCGAGAAAGGAGTTGGCCGCGTACTTGGTCACCTCGGCGCTCTTCTCGTCCATGACGATGACGTAACTTCCGGAGGGAATGAACGGCTCGTACAGGTCGGTGAGGAGGGCGATCGCCCGCTCGCTCCGTGAGCCGATCACCACGCGCTCGGGCCGAAGGAAATCCTCGACCGCGAACCCTTCCCGGAGGAACTCCGGGTTGGAGACCACGTCGAACTCGAACTTTCCATTGAGGTGCTGGCGGATGGCGGCGTCGACCATCTCGCTCGTGCCGACGGGGACGGTGCTCTTGTCGACGATCACCTTGTACCCGGCGCCGGGATGATTCGCCAGGATCCCGCCGATCTCGCCGGCCACGGCGATGATGTATTTGAGGTCGGCGGAGCCGTCCTCGTCCGGGGGCGTCGGAAGGCACATGAAAATGACCTGGGACCTGAGCACCGCCGACTCCAGGTCCCCCGAGAACTCGATCCGCTCCTTCTTCAGGTTGCGCAGGAAAATATCCTCGAGCCCCGGCTCGTATATCGTGATCTCCCCGGAGCAGAGTCTTTCCACCACGTTCGGGTTGTTGTCGACGCAGAAGACCTTGTTTCCCCGCTCAGCGAGGCAGACCCCGGTGACCAGCCCGACATACCCGCTGCCAACGATAGCGACGTTCATCGATTGCGCCTCCGAAAGAAGAAAGTTGGGAAAACCCGGGAGAAACCGTTCTCCCCGATCGCGACCATGATAGCAGATAGAAGGCGATCCCGCGGGTTTTCAACAAGCAAGGCGTCCCGGTCGATCTTCAGAAACTCATGCCCAAGGCAATGGCCGCGGAATTTCCGCCGATTGACGGAATGGGGAACGTCTGCCCGGGTTCCTTCCGGTAATGGAACGTGAAAATCAAGCCCGACACGATTCCGATCGCCGCGACGACCTGTTATGGGAACCGGGCAACATGCTTTCCTCCCCTGTGTGCCAAGGGCGATAGGGACATAGATAACTGGGAACGTCCCCGTTTTTCCTAATGGATGGTTTTCGGGGGGGAAGGCCCCGAAGAGGGGGGGGGTACGACGGCAGACTTGGAGGGATCGGCGGAGAAATGGTCGTGGGGGGAAGCAATCCCGTGAAACAGGTAATCGGGACGGTATCCCTTGACGATCACGCTGAGTTTGCGGATCACACCCTCCCGATTCTCCTCGATGGCGGAGGAGAGAAGTTCCTCGAGGAATCGCGGCAGTTCCGGGATCAACGCGCCGTTCCCGATCATCTTCATCACCTTGGGGTGGTCGGTGCGCGTGACGTCCTCGCCCTCGATCACCAGCTCCTCGTGGAGTTTTTCCCCGGGACGCAATCCGGTGAAAACGATCTCCGCGTCGACGCCGAGCTCCTTCCCCATC
>JBAUKK010000135.1:0-2170 GCA_049577645.1 Candidatus Deferrimicrobiaceae bacterium | reverse complement strand
GTTCTCGTCGAGACGACGGTCAGGGCGTAAACGACGACGAAGACGCCGATCGTGGAGGTCTTCCGGATCAGCAGAAAAACGGGGAGGAAGGTGAAGATCGACCCGAACGCCGTGCCGAAGAGAAACGCCGCCGAGTTCGGGATGAAGTACGTCCGGGAAAGAAAGTCGAGAAGCGAGGTCACCGGGAGATGGGAAGACCGCTTCGGCTCCTCCATCCCCAGGGGGAAGAGTCCTGCGAGGAATGCGATGACGACGGCGGACAGGAAGAGCCCATGGAACCCGGATCTTCCGATCATCCATTCCCCGAGCCATCCGCCGAGCGCCGTAGGGATGAAAAAGGAGAGCCCGAACACCCCGAGCGCCTCCCCCCGCCGGTCCGGGGGGGCGGCCGCGGCGATGTAGGCGTACGAGGCGGTGGCGAAGAAGGAGTACGCCGCTCCCTGGAAGATGCGGATGGCGAAGAGATGCGCGCCTGCCTCGCGTACGTAGAGCCATGGCACGGTGGAGGCGGAGGCAAGCAGGGCGCCGGAGACCAGGAACGCCGTGCGGCCCCCGCGGTCCACGAAGAGGCCGTTGACCGGCTTGAGAGCGACGGAAACGAGCGTCCCCGTGGCCATGATCAGGCCGATCTGTCCCTCCCGGATGTGAAGCGTGTAGAGGAACGCCGGGAGGAAGATGAACATGGTCGCGTACAGGGAATAAAGGAAATTCGAGGTGTTCAGCAAGAGATAGTTCCGGTCGTAGAGCGAATGCGGCATACGGGGTACTATACCTCCTGGACGCATAATTTCCACCGGACGCCTCTCTCTTCCCCCCGGAGACCGTTTCCGGGAGAATGGTGGACATGAAGCCGTTCCGCATTGCGCTGGCGCAGATCAACACGACCGTGGGGGACATTGCGGGGAACGCCCGGAAGATTCTCGTCTCCGTCGCCCGCGCGAGGGAGGCGGGGGCCGCGCTTGTCGTCTTTCCCGAACTGGCGATCACCGGTTATCCTCCCGAGGATCTGCTTCTGCGCGTCTCCTTCATCGAGAAGAACATCTCGGCCTGGAAGGAGATCGCCCGCCAGGTGATGGGGATCACGGCGGCGGTCGGCTTTGTTGACCGCGACGCCGGGGTAATAAATTACAACGCCGCCGGGATCGCGGCGGCGGGACGCGTGCGAGGCATCTACCACAAGAGGCACCTGCCCAACTACGGAGTCTTCGACGAGGTCCGGTATTTTTCGCCCGGGAGGGAGCCGATGCTCTTCCCGGCGGGGCGGTCCGTCGTCGGCGTCACGGTGTGCGAGGACATCTGGGTTCGACGCAGGCCGCTTCCCCGTGAAGCGAAGGCGGGGGCGAGACTGATCCTGAACCTGTCCTCCTCCCCGTACCATTCGGGAAAGTGGGAGGAGCGCAAGGAGATCGTGGTGAGGCACGCGACCGCCTCCCGTTGCCCGGTAGCATATTGCAACCTCGTGGGAGGGCAGGACGAGCTCGTCTTCGACGGAGGGAGCATGGTCGTCTCCGCCGGAGGGAACCTTCTGGCACGGGCAAAGATGTTCGAGGAGGATCTCCTTTTCTGTGACGTGGACGGGGAAGGGGAGGGAGGACGCATCGAGCCCCCGCCCGAGGACGAGGAGGAGATCTTCCGGGCGCTGGTCCTGGGCACGCGCGATTATGTGGAAAAGAACCGGTTCCCCGGCGCGATCATCGGACTTTCGGGAGGGATCGATTCCTCGCTGGTCGCCGCGATCGCGGTGGAGGCGCTGGGGGCGGAACGCGTGCTCGGTGTCACGATGTCGTCGCCCTACACGGCGAAGATGAGCGTCGAGGACGCACACCGGCTGTCGGGGATCCTGGGCGTACGGTGCATCGACCTCTCCATCGACGAGATTTTCCAGGCGTTCGGGTCCGAGCTTGCCGAGTCCTTCCGGAGGCATACTCCCGATACCACGGAGGAGAACATCCAGGCGCGCATCCGCGGCACGATCCTCATGGCGCTTTCCAACAAGTTCGGCCATCTCGTGCTGACCACGGGGAACAAGAGCGAGATGAGCGTTGGGTACGCGACCCTGTACGGCGACATGGCAGGGGGGTTCGCCGTGATCAAGGACCTGTTCAAGACGAGTGTCTACCGGCTCTCGCGCTACTACAACCGTAAGCGCGGCCGCGAGGTCATCCCGGAG
>JBAUKK010000134.1:0-4354 GCA_049577645.1 Candidatus Deferrimicrobiaceae bacterium | reverse complement strand
CGGTATTCGTCGCGAAACCGTATGCGTTTTCCGGTTTCCGCCACATCATGTACTATCTCCCGGAATACCGGGTCTACCAGGTTGATGTCAGAATGTCGTCGACGGGGGAGAAACGGAAAACCTATTGGGGAGTGAACCGGGAAACGAAACTTGCCGATGCGGTCGATCTGCCGGAAGGTATCGACAAGGTTGCCATACTGACGGACGGTGACGATTGCAGGAATATCGGGGATGGGGTGGAATTACGCCATGGGATGGAAAACTCCGGTCTCTGCATCCTGTCGGGGCCGGTTATGCTGTTGAAGAGAATGTTCCCCGGGTTGCGTTTTCTTTCCTAACCGGAGAATACGGAAGACTCTTTATGGATTTGCGGGAACAAACCGATTCCAACGGGAAACGACATCCCTGGGAACTTTCCCGCCTGAAGGCAATCAGGGCGATATGCCGGAGAATCCCGATTCGTGAAAGGGACCTTCGGATACTGGATGTCGGGTGCGGAGATGGGTTCATCAGCCGGGAGCTTGCGAAAGACGGAACGATCGGCTTCATTACCGGCGTCGACATACACCTGTCGGAGCAGCAGGCCGTTGCAATGGAGATCGGAGGAAAGGGAGTCACCTTTCACAACACCTATGATGCACTGGAAAGGAACGGGTACAACCTGGCGCTCCTGATGGACGTCGTGGAACACGTGGAAGAGGATAAAGCGTATCTTCTCGATATTGTTCGCAACTACCTTGACGAAGAGGGATATCTGGTGCTTACCGTTCCGGCCTTTCCTTTTCTTTTCGGTTCCCACGATCGTTTTCTGCAACATCACCGCCGGTACACCCGGGTGGGTCTCGTGGAACTGGTCCGTTCCGCCCACCTGGAATGCCTGTTCTCCGGGTACCTTTTTTTCTCCCTCCTCCCGGTTCGATTTCTTTCCCTTTGCTTCGAAACATGGTTTCCTTGGAAGAAGGGAAAAATCCACGGTGTCGGTTCCTGGAAACGCGGCGCGTTCGTATCGAACGTTTTGGAATTCCTGCTGGACGCGGATGTCCGTTTCGGAATGGCCTTGCAGCAGGCCGGCATCACGCTTCCCGGCCTCACCGTGTGGGCGTTATGCAGAAAACATCGATAATCGTCCCCTGCTTCAATGAAGCCGGTCGCCTGAAGGGCGAGGAATTTGTCCGGGCGACGGAACAGAACGGACAGCTGCATTTTCTCTTTGTCGATGACGGAAGCACCGACGGGACGAGGGAGATCCTGGCCGCGGTATGCCGATCGAATCCCTCGCAGATGGCATGGATTTCGCTGGAGAAGAACTCGGGAAAGGCGGAGGCGGTGCGGAAAGGGTTTTTGACGGTCCTGGAATCGGATCCTGAATATATCGGATATTGGGACGCCGATTTGGCTACCCCCCTCGGGGCGATCCCGAAGTTCTGCGAGATCCTGGAAAACCGGGAAATCCTTCTTGTCATGGGCTCCCGCGTGCGACTCCTCGGCCGAAGAATCAAGAGAAAGGCGTCGAGGCATTATCTGGGGAGAATATTCGCTACCCTGGCCAGCCTGGTGACGGGTTTGCCGATTTACGACACCCAAAGCGGCGCCAAGTTGTTCCGAAACACAGATGAGCTGAGAATCGTTTTCGGAAAACCGTTCCTCGTGAACTGGACATTCGATGTGGAAATACTGGCACGCTTGCTGATGATCGAGAGGTTTGAAGGATCCCCTATGCTCGTCCGCTCCACTGTCGAGTACCCGCTGGAAGAGTGGACCGACGTGCCGGGATCGAAAATGAGATTCTACGATCTCCTGCTGGGGATCGCGGAGTTGGGCAAGATAACCTATTACCTTCATGCTCCCGGCGCAAGAAATCGTTATTACAGGCTAAAAAACGAGATACCGATCGGATAGGCGCGTCGATGAAGCTTGCGGATTCCCAAATCGTTTCCCACATGGAAACCCTTCGCGGCCGGGGGCTTGCCGGCGGGGGATTTTCCCACCGGCCGGCAGGAGAATATCGCGTCGACGCCACGGCGTGGGCGGCCATGGCACTGGCCGCTGCCGGGACGGATGAGAGCCTCCTTGGGAAGGCCCGGGACCGGATTGCCGGCGAGCAACAGGAGGATGGACGGGTGAGCGTATCCCCGGAGCACCCGGAAGCATTCTGGCCCACCCCGTTGGCGGCTCTGGCATGGGAGGGCTCGCCCCCGCATCGCGAGGCGCAATCCCGCGCGGTTACGTTCCTTAAGGAAACGACCGGCCGTCACTTCGTGAAAGATCCGGAGTCCCCTGTCAAACACGACCCTTCGATCCGGGGATGGCCCTGGATCGCAAATACCCATTCCATGGTCGAACCGACGGCACTGTCCCTGATTGCCCTCCGAACCGCCGGGCAAGGCGGAAACGGGCGGACGCGGGAGGGCATACGAATGCTGATGGACCGGCAGCTTGCCGCGGGGGGGTGGAACTACGGCAATACGTCCGTTTACGGACAGGAACTGTATCCCCAGCCGGAGAACACGGGGCTTGCGCTCGACGCCCTGGCCGGGCGGGTGTTGCGGAACGACGTTGCCCGAAGCCTGGGATATCTGGAAGAGCGGCTCACGCATGTACGGGCACCGCTGTCCCTCGGCTGGGGCCTGCTGGGTCTTGGGGCCTGGGGGGCGCGACCGGGAAACGCAAGGCACTGGTTGCGGGAAAGCTTTGCACTCCAGCGAAAATATGGTCCTTACGATACGACGCTTCTGTCCCTGCTTCTGCTGGCATCCCTCGCGACAGGCGGACTGGAAAGCGTCGTGGGAAGGCAGGGGACACGCTAAAATGACCCTGCGGGACGATAGCCGAAAGAAGGTTGACTGGGGGCGACGCGAGTTCCTTCTGGGTTCCCTGGGATGGGGAATCGCGGCATCAGGCTCCTTGTCCGTGTTGGGCGGTTGTACGAAAAGGGATTGGCGTGCCGACACCTTCATCGCGAAAGTTCACAGTTACGAAACGGACATCGTCTCGGCCCTCCGGAAAGGATTGCGGGAGTTGGCGGTGGGAGCGGAGGAGACCCGGGGGAAACGGATCCTTCTCAAACCGAACCTGATCGAGCCGCACGCGGGGGCAGGCCACATCAACACGCATCCAGGGGTTGTCCGTGCGGCGGCGGAGGCATTCCTGCGGCTTGGGGCTTCCGAGGTCCTGGTCGGGGAAGGACCCGGCCACTCACGGGATTCGGTCCTCGTGCTGGAGGAGTCCGGTCTGGGGGATGTGCTTGCGGGAGAGCGCATTCCGTTCGTGGACCTGAATTACGAATCGGGATATGCGGCAAAGAATCTGGGCCGCCAGTCCCGGCTTGCCACCCTGACGCTGCCGGCAGCTATTTTGCGAGCGGATTGGGTGGTCTCCGTGGCAAAGATGAAAACGCATCATTGGACCGGGGTGACCCTCTCCATGAAGAACCTTTTCGGCCTGATGCCGGGGATGTACTACGGGTGGCCCAAGAACGTCCTTCATTGGGAAGGGGTCGACCGGTGCATTTTCGACATCAACGCGACGGTCAAGCCGCATTTTGCCATCGTGGACGGCATCGTCGGAATGGAGGGGGACGGGCCTATCATGGGGGCCCCGCATCACGCCGGAGTGATCGTGATGGGGCGCAACCTGCCGGCGTTGGACGCCACCTGTGCCCGCATCATGGGTATCGACCCGTACAAGGTTGTCCACCTGGCGGCAGCTTCGGACAGGCTCGGCACGATTCGCGAAACGGACATCCGCCAGCGGGGGGAGAACATCGCCTCCGTGCGCACCGACTTTGCCTTGATGGAAAAGATCCACGCACAGCGGGGGCTGCGGCTTCGCTGATACTTGGTCCCGGCATCGGGGACTCCCTACTCTCCCCGGCGTCTCATGATCCTGAAGTCGTTTTCGACTCCTACCACGTCGTAGTGAGTTTGAAGGTAGCGTTCCAGGATGCGTTTTTCTTCCGATTATCCATTTCGTCCCAGGCAAAGAAAAGAAGGGGGGATTGGGTCACGGGCATGTTCGATATCGAACCGATTTTGATCCGGTTTCTTCAATTTTATCGAATTTATTGCCTTGAAACCGCTCTCCGGAATTAAAATAGTCATAAATTATGAGGACCTCAAACGAATCATCTCCTCAAGGTGTGTCGGTTCCATTGTTCCATCGCCGAACGAATTCCGGCTCGAACGCTTCCGGCGGGTTTTTCTGGAGTTGGTATGTCTTCCCGGTTTGCCTTGTTGCGATTTGCGGCGCGGCAGTGTTCATCGGTGCTGTCCCGACCCGGATATTCGGCCACGACATCTTCTTCCTTCTCGATAATGGCTGGCGCGTCGTCAATGGACAACGTCCACACGTGGAC
>JBAUKK010000133.1:0-5951 GCA_049577645.1 Candidatus Deferrimicrobiaceae bacterium | reverse complement strand
ACAGGTACCGGACCCCTTGGGGGGCCGCGATCAACTTCGACGGCCCCCACAGCGACGAGGTCCGGCGGTACTTCCTCGAAAACGCGCTGTGCTGGCTTACCGAATACCGCGTGGACGCCCTCCGGCTGGACGCGATCCACGGGATCATGGACTTCAGCGCCTATCCGTTTCTCGCGGAGCTGGCCGACACGGTGCGGGATCTTGCCGAGCGGACCGGACGGAAGATGTACCTGATTCCGGAGAGCGACTTAAACGATGCGCGTGTGATCACCTCGAAGGCGAATGGGGGCTACGGCCTGTCCGCCCAGTGGAACGACGACTTCCACCATGCCCTCCACGCCGTGCTTACCGGGGAAAGGGGAGGGTATTACGAGGATTTCGGGAACCTCGAACATCTGGCCCAGGCGTATGCGGAAGGGTTCGTGTACTCGGGAGGGTACTCCCCCTACCGCAGCCGGCGGCACGGCAACTCGTCCCGGCACATCGCCGCCCGGCAGCTGGTCGTATTCTCGCAGAACCACGACCAGGTGGGGAACCGGCTGCATGGCGAGAGGCTGGCGACCCTGGTATCCTTCGAGGATGTAAAGCTCGCCGCGGGGGCCGTTCTTCTTTCTCCCTTCCTCCCCCTCCTCTTCATGGGGGAGGAGTACGGGGAGACCGCGCCGTTCCTGTACTTCATCAGCCACTCCGACGAGAACCTCATCGAGGCGGTGCGCAAAGGCCGTCGCGAGGAGTTCGCCGCCTTTCAATGGGAGGGGGAGATCCCCGACCCGCAGGACGAGGCGACCTTTCTGCGCTCCCGGATCGACCATAGTCTGTGCGAAAGCGGGCGCCACAAGACCCTGCTGGCGTTCTACCGGGAGCTCCTCCTGCTGCGAAAGGACCATCCGGTACTCTCCCGGCTGAGCAAGGAGGACATGGAGGTCATGGCCTTCGAGAGCGAGAAGGTGCTTTTCGTCAGGCGATGGAAAGGAACCGGCCAGACCGCGGTGGTCTTCCATTTCGGGTCCGCGCCGGTCTCCCTCGCGCTGCCCCTTCCCCCCGGCCGGTGGGAGAAGCTTTTGGATTCCTCAGAGGAACGGTGGGGCGGAACCGGGAGCTCCCTTCCGGAAAGCGTGCGCTCGCACGGAAGCGCGGCGGTTCCCCTTACCCCCAGGTCGTTCGTCCTGTTCTCGAAGACATAAGGAGCAACCGCCGATGGAACGATACGTCTGCATCCATGCCCACTTCTACCAACCTCCCCGGGAGAACCCGTGGCTCGAGGAGGTGGAGCTCCAGGATTCGGCCTATCCCTACCACGACTGGAACGAACGGATCACCGCCGAGTGCTACGCGTCCAACGCCGCTTCCCGCGTGATGGACGGAAACGGCAGGATCGTGAACATCGTCAACAACTACGCGAAGATCAGCTTCAACTTCGGTCCGACGCTCCTCTCCTGGATGCAGGACAAGGAGCCATCCGTCTACCAGGCGATCCTGGAGGGGGACCGGGAGAGCCGGGAGCATTTCTCGGGGCACGGCTCCGCCATCGCGCAGGCGTACAACCACATGATCCTCCCGCTGGCGAACAGCCGGGACAAGGTAACGCAGGTGCTCTGGGGAGTGCGGGATTTCGAGCATCGCTTCGGGCGGGAGCCGGAGGGTATGTGGCTCCCGGAGACCGCCGTCGACCTGGAGAGCCTGGACATCATGGCGAAGGAGGGGATCCGGTACGCGATCCTGGAACCGCACCAGGCGCACCGCGTGAGGAAGAAGGGAAGCCGCGAGTGGCAGGACGTGACCGGGGGGCGCATCGACCCCAAGGTCCCCTACCTTCTCACGCTTCCGTCGGGCCGCACGATCAGCGTCTTTTTTTACGACGGACCCGTCTCCCGGGCCGTTGCTTTCGAGGGACTGCTCAACAACGGGGAGGTCTTCGCCAAACGCATCCTCGGAGCCCTTTCCGATTACGACGAGGGCCGGTATCAGCTCGTCCACATCGCCACCGACGGAGAGAGCTACGGCCATCACCACGCGCACGGCGAGATGGCGCTCTCCTACGCGATCCACCATATCGAATCGAACGGGCTGGCCCGGATCACCAACTACGGCGAGTTCCTCGAAAAGCACCCCCCGGCCCACGAGGTGGAGATCTACGAATACACCTCCTGGAGTTGCCCCCACGGGGTTGAGCGGTGGCGGAGCAACTGCGGCTGCAACTCCGGCGGACGACCGGGATGGAACCAGGAGTGGCGCCGTCCGCTGCGGGAAGCTCTGGACTGGCTGCGGGAGAAGCTGGCTTCGGAATACGAGGAGAGGGGCCGGTCGCTCCTCCGGGACCCGTGGAGCGCCCGGGACGAATATATCGAGGTCATCCTCGACCGGTCGACGGAAAGCCGGGAGCAGTTCATCCGCAAGCACGCGATCCGGGAACTTTCCGCAGAGGAGGAGACCACAGCGCTCAAGCTTCTCGAGCTTCAGCGATACGCAATGATGATGTATACGAGCTGCGGCTGGTTCTTCGATGAGATCTCCGGAATCGAGACGACGCAGGTCATCCAATACGCGGGACGCGCCGTACAGCTGGCCCGGGAACTTTGGAAAGACGGCGTCGAAGACCGCTTCCTCTACCTGCTCGAGTTCGCCAAGAGCAACCTCCCCGAGCACCGGGACGGACGCAACATCTACGAGAAGTTCGTGAAACCCGCCATGGTGGATCTGCACAAGGTGGTAGCGCACTACGCCGTGAGCTCCCTGTTCGAGAACTACGGCGACAAGGCGGAGATTTTCTGCTACCAGGTGGAGCGGGAAGACTACCGGCTTCTGCCCGCCGGCAAGAAGCGGCTTGCCCTGGGGAGGGTGAAAGTAACTTCGGATATCACCCGGGATTCGGCCGACGTCACCTTCGGAGTGCTCCATTTCGGGGACCACAACGTAAGCGGCGGCATCCGGGCGTACCGGGGGGAGGAGGCGTATGAATCCATGGCCGCGGAAATGTCCGAGATTTTTGCGGGCGCGGACTTTCCCGAGATCATCCGCGCCGTGGACCGGAACTTCGATGTGGGAGTCTACTCCCTCAAACTCCTGTTCCGGGACGAGCAGCGCAAGATCCTGGACATGATCCTGGCGGCAACCATGGCCGATATCGACGCCGTCTATCGCCAGCTCTACATGCAGAATGCCCCCCTCATGCGGTTCCTCTCCGACATCGGCTATCCTGCGTCGAAGTCCTTCCACGTCGCGGCCGAACTGGCGCTGAACGGAGAGCTCAAGCGCGCCTTCCAGGCCGAGCCCCTCGACATCGACGCGATCCGGGGGACCCTCTACGAGGCGGAGGGGGCGAAGGTAACCCTCGACGGGGCGGGTCTGGGGTATACCCTCCGAAATACCATCGAGCGGATGATGCTTGCGTTCCGCGAGAACCCCGACGACATCGTCCTCCTTGCACAAATCGATGCTGCGGTGGAGATGGGGAACTCCCTTCCCTTCGAGATGACCTTCTGGAAAACCCAGAATCTCTACTGGGAGATGCTGGAGGCGGTCTTTCCCAGGTACCGGTCCCGGGCCGCCATGAGGGACGAAGGCGCCGGGGAATGGGTCCGCCTCTTTTCCTCCCTGGGGGCGAACCTCTCCGTGGCTCTCCCGGAGGAGTGAGCGATGCCTGTTGCGCGGGCCCCCCTTACCACGTACCGGATTCAGTTCCACCGCCGCTTCCGGTTCGAGGACGCCCGCGCGCTCGTCCCGTATCTCGATGCGCTCGGGGTGACGGACCTCTACGCATCGCCGATCCTCCAGGCCCGGAAGGGAAGTTCCCACGGGTACGACGTGACCGATCCCACCCGCCTGAACCCGGAGCTGGGAAAGAAAAGCGAGTTCGACGCGTTGGCCGGGGCGCTTAAGGAGCGGGGAATGGGGTTGTTGTTGGACATCGTCCCCAACCACATGTCCGCCAGCAGCGAGAACCGGTGGTGGATGGACGTCCTGGAAAACGGGGCCGGCTCCTCCTTCGCCCCGTACTTCGACATCGACTGGCACTCCTCCAAGAAGGCCCTGGGAAAAAAGGTTCTCCTGCCGGTTCTCGGCGGCCCGTACGGGAGGGTCCTCGAGAACCAGGAGTTCTCCCTCCGGCTGGAGAAGGGAGGGTTCTTCGTCCATTACCACGGCCTGAAGCTCCCCCTCGCTCTGAAGTCGTATGTCCGGATCCTCGCGCACCGCCTGGAGGTCCTGGAGGGGAATTTCGGTCCGGACCACCCGTCGTTCCGGGAACTCTGGGGCCTCATCGCCGACATCGAACATCTGCCCGAACCGGCTTCGGCCGACCCCGCAAGGGCCGGGGATCGGCTTCGCCTGGCGGAAGAGGTCCGGGAGAGGCTCTATCGGATGTACCAGGGCCGCGCGGAGGTCCGGGCACATATCGACGAAACCATGCGGATCTACCGGGGCGGGAAGGGGGATGCCGCGAGTTTCGATTTCCTGGACCGCCTCCTGGCGGAGCAGCCGTACTGGCTCTCCTTCTGGCGCCTCGCAAACGAGGAGATCAACTACCGGCGGTTCTTCGCCATCAGCGATCTCGTAAGCATAAGGGTGGAGGACACCCGGGTGTTCGATGCCACCCACGACCTCGTATTCCGCCTGGCGAAGGAAGAAAAGGTAACGGGTCTGCGGGTGGATCACATCGACGGGCTGTACGACCCGATGGGCTACCTCGCCCGGATCCGGAGCCGGCTTGCCCCGGAACGTGGAGAGAAGCCGCGGCACGGATTTTTCGTCCTGGTGGAGAAGATTCTTGCGGAAGGGGAGGATCTTCCCGCCGACTGGCCGGTTTCCGGGACCACGGGGTACGATTTCCTGAACGCGGCGACCGGCGTTTTCGTCAGCGCCGCAGGCACCCGTGCTCTCGGCGAGACGTATGACCGGTTCCTCGGCGGGGCGCAGGAGTTCGGGGCCATGGTGTACGAGAAGAAGAAACTGGTCATGGATACGCTCTTCGCGGGGGAGATGCACTCCCTGGGACAGCACCTGGCGGGGCTGGCGGAGCAGGACCGGTACGCCCGCGACCTTCCGCGCAAGGAGCTGCTTCAGGCCCTGGTCGAAGTGACCGCTTGCTTCCCCGTCTACCGGACCTACATCCGGGACTTCGATATCTCCCCCCGGGACCGGCGGTATCTCGGAAAGGCCCTTAAGGAGGCGATGCGCCGGGGCACCGAGGCGAGCACCCCCGTGTTCGACTTCCTGCGCCGGGTTCTCGTGCTGGAAAGCCCGGCCCTCGCCGCCGAGGGACAGAGGGAGGAGTGGCTCCGTTTCCTCATGCGCTGGCAGCAGGTCACGGGGCCGATCATGGCGAAAGGGTACGAGGACACCGCCCTGTACGTTTTCAACCGGCTCACCTCCCTGAACGAAGTGGGAGGCGACCCCGCCGGCTTCGGCGTCTCCGTCAGCGCCTTCCACAAGCGGGCGGGCGAGACAGCCGCCCGCTGGCCGCACACGATGAACGCCACAGGCACCCACGACACGAAACGGAGCGAGGACACCCGGGCGCGGATCAACGTCCTCTCCGAACTCCCGGAGGAATGGGAGAAGCGGCTGCTTCATTGGAGCGACGGGAACAGGGCATTGAAACGGACGGTGGGCGGCAGGCCCGTACCGGACCCGTCCGAGGAGATCCTTTTGTACCAGACCCTGCTCGGTGCTTGGCCCCTCGACCCCGGGGAGATGGACTCCTTTCCCGAGCGGGTCCGGGACTACATGATCAAGGCGGTCCGCGAGGCGAAGGTGCATACGCGGTGGATCCGGCCCAACCCGGAGCACGAGAGGGCGGTACGGGATTTCGTCACCGCGCTGCTGGTGGACGGGGAGAGCGCCCCCTTCCGGGAGGACTTCCTTCTGTTTCAGGCCAAGATCGCCCATTACGGGGCGCAAAACGGCCTGGCGCAGGTCACGCTCAAGATCGCCTCCCCGGGGATACCCGATTT
>JBAUKK010000132.1:0-3565 GCA_049577645.1 Candidatus Deferrimicrobiaceae bacterium | reverse complement strand
ACTTCCAACACCTCCGGAATCGCCATCTCCCGGATGATGGAGGGGCGCCCGAAGGAATTTCGCCGGCATTTTCTCGTGACCCATTTCTTCAACCCCGTCCGGTACATGAAGCTTCTCGAGCTTGTTCCGGGCAAGGACACCGACCCGGAGATCCTGCGGGGCATCGCCGAGTTCGGGGAGCGTCGGCTGGGGAAGGGAATCGTCTACGGAAAGGACACCCCCAACTTCATCGGCAACCGCATCGGGGTATTCGCGATGATGTACGCGATGCACGCGATGATGGAGGACGGCCTGTCGATCGAGGAGGTGGACAGGATCCTGGGGCCGGCGATGGGGCGTCCGAAGTCCGCGGCGTTCGGCACGGCCGACCTGGTCGGAATCGACACGCTTCTCCACGTATCCGACAACGTGTACCAAAATCTCCCCGGCGACCCGCAGCGGGAGACGTTTCTCCCGCCGCCGTTTGTAAGCGAGATGGTCAATCGCGGATGGCTCGGCCGGAAAGCCGGGGGGGGGTTCTTCAAGATGGAGGGCAAGGGCGAGGCGAAGAAAAAGTTCGTCCTCGACTACGGGCCGCTCGACTACCGGCCGACCACGAAGGTGAGTTTCCCCTCGCTCGACGCCGCGAAGGGGGAGGAGGACGCGGGGGAAAGGATCCGGAAGGTGATCGGGGGCGACGACAAGGCCTCCGCGTACGCCTGGAAGGTCCTCTCCGAGTCCCTCCTCTACTCGGCCCGGCGGATCCCCGAGATTGCCGACGACGTCGTAAACATCGACAACGCGATCCGGTGGGGGTTCAACTGGACGCTCGGCCCCTTCGAGACGTGGGATGCCATCGGGTTGGCGGATTCGGTCGCCCGGATGCGGAGCGAAGGAAAGAAGATCCCGAAGAACGTGGAGAAGATGCTCGCCGCCGGGAACACGTCGTTCTACCGCAGGCCGGGCGGCACCCTGGAATACTTTGACTTTGCCAGCGGGGCGTACCTTCCTGCCCCCGTCTCGCCCGACGTCATCTTCCTGCCGGCCCTGAAAGAACGGAACAAGGTGGTGAAGGAAAACCAGGGGGCCACGCTGTACGACGTCGGCGACGGGGTCCTGTGCCTCGAGTTCCACACCAAGATGAACGCGGTGGACGGCGACATCGTCTCGATGATGAACGAGGGGGTGGAACGGGCCGAGAAGGAGTTCGCGGGGATGGTGATCGCCAACCACGCGGAGAACTTCTGCGTCGGAGCGAACCTGATGTTGGTGTTTATGGAAGCGCAGAACAGGAACTTCGACAACATCGAGACGATGGTCCGGGAGTTCCAGAACGCCTGCATGCGGCTGCGCTATTCGGAAAAGCCGGTCGTGGCCGCCCCGGCGGGAATGGCTCTCGGGGGGGGAACCGAGATCTGCCTGGGGGCGGACCGGATCCGGGCCGCCGCCGAGACGTACATGGGGCTCGTGGAAGTGGGCGTCGGGCTCCTCCCGGCGGGAGGCGGGACGAAAGAGATGGTGATCCGCCACCTCGAGGGGATCCCGGACGGGGTGACGGCGGACCCGCTCCCGTTCCTGCGGAAGGCGTTCGAGACGATCGGCATGGCGAAGGTGGCCACTTCCGCTAAGGAGGCGAGGGTACTGGGGTTCCTGCGCCCGTGGGACCGGATCTCGATCCAGCGCGACTTCCTCATCCAGGAGGCGAAGAATACGGTTCTCGCCATGAACCGGGAGGGGTACGAGATGCCACGCCCGCGGACGGACATCGCACTGCCCGGCAGGTCGGAGTTCTCCAACTTCGCGTACGCGCTCTACGCGATGCGAGTGGGCGGGCACATCAGCGAGTTCGACGAACGGGTCGGGCGCAGGATCGCCTTCGTGATGACCGGCGGGGAAGTCCCGCGGGGCACGAGGCTCTCCGAGCAGGACCTCCTGGATCTCGAGCGGGAGGCGTTTCTGTCGCTGTGCGGAGAGGAAAAGACCCAGGCCCGCATCCAATACATGTTGATGAAGGGGAAGCCGCTGCGCAATTAGTGCAGCGTCTCGCAAATACATTGACAATCGAGTCCGTCTCCGCGCACAGGGCGCAGCGGGGGGTTCCGCGGAGCGGCCTATGAAGCGAGGCAATATTTGCGTCGAGCGGAATCGGCAGCGAGCGGGCGCAATGTCGCGAGCGTAGCGGAGAGGAAGCCCCCCGCGAGCCCTTGTGCGGAATGGCCGCCTGTCCCGGGCGATCCCGGCGGCGGATCGGTGCGTCAAGCCATTTACGAGCCGCTGCACTAGGGGGGACCCCCGGGGCGGCGTTCCCAAGGAGGATTTACGATGGCGAAGGCATATATCATCTCCTCGGTGCGCACGGCGATCGGCAGGGCGTACCGGGGAAGCCTGAAGGACACCCGGCCGGACGACCTGGGGGCGATCGCGGTTCGCGGGGCGTTCGAGCGGATTGCGAACCTGGATCCGGCGCAGGTGGACGACGTCATCCTCGGGTGCGCGATGCCGGAGGGCGAGCAGGGGATGAACGTGGCGAGGATCTGCGCCCTGAAGGCGGGTCTGCCCGACTCGGTCCCGGGAATGACGATCAACCGGTTCTGCTCCTCGGGCCTGCAGTCGATCGCCCTGGCGGCGGAGCGGATCATCGCCGGCGCAGCCGACATCATCGTGGCCGGGGGGACCGAGT
Organism: Candidatus Deferrimicrobiaceae bacterium; assembly: GCA_049577645.1. Classification (GTDB taxonomy): domain Bacteria; phylum Desulfobacterota; class Deferrimicrobia; order Deferrimicrobiales; family Deferrimicrobiaceae; genus CSP1-8. Next base: position 906 of record JBAUKK010000132.1, on the reverse strand, counting down.
CGATGACGATGGTCCCCATGGGAGGAAACAAGCCGTCGTTCAACCCCGGGATCATCGAGAACCGCCCCGAGGTCTTCATGCCGATGGGGCTCACCGCCGAACAGGTCGTCCGAAAATACAAGGTTACCCGGGACGACCAGGACGTCTTCGCCTTCCACAGCCACATGAAGGCGCTGGCTGCGATCAAGGAAGGGAAGTTCCGGGAAGAAATCGTGCCCGTCCCCACGACCGTCTACGATGCGAAGGACGGGGAGAAACCCGTGCCGCGGGAGATCGTCTTCGAGATCGACGAGGGACCGCGCGCCGACACGACGATCGAGGCGCTGGCGAAGCTCAAACCGGCCTTTGATCCGAAAGGGACCGTCACCGCGGGGAACGCCTCGCAGATGAGCGACGGGGCCGCCGCCGCGGTGGTGGTTTCGGAGAAGGCGCTCAAAGCTTTGCGCGCCGAGCCCCTGGCGCGGTTCCTCGGTTTCGCCGTCGCGGGGGTGCCGCCCGAGATCATGGGAATAGGGCCGGTTGCGGCCGTGCCGAAGCTCTTGAAGCGGCTGCGGATCAAGCTGACACGCGTCGATCTGATCGAATTGAACGAGGCGTTCGCGGCCCAGTCCCTCCCCGTCATCCGGGAGCTATCGATGGACCCCGACCGGGTGAACGTGAACGGAGGAGCGATCGCTCTGGGTCATCCCCTGGGGTGCACCGGGGCGAAACTGACCGCCACGCTGCTTCACGAGATGAAGCGCCGGGAGGCGAAACTGGGGCTGGTCACCATGTGCATCGGCGGCGGAATGGGGGCCGCGAGGCTGTTCGAAAGAGCGTAGGGAGGGACCTGCGGCACGAGTACGGGAACGTGCCGTCCGGCTTCCGCCGGACCGCCTTTTTTCGTTACGGTTGGCGAACCGGGGG
>JBAUKK010000131.1:0-3525 GCA_049577645.1 Candidatus Deferrimicrobiaceae bacterium | reverse complement strand
CTCCAGGCCCTCGGCTGGGGGGAAGGGGGGTGCCTTTCTCCCGGTGCGGTCGGCGGAAAGGAAATGGCACAGGATGATCTCGAGAGACGCATTCTCGGGTTTCTCTTTTCGGAGCGGCACGTGAACGAAATCGCCGTTTCCCTCGACGTCCCCGTGCCGGAACTGCTTGCCCGTCTCCTCGACATGGAGTTCAGAAAATTGCTTGAAAGGCGGAGGGGAGACTATTATAAACAGACGTCGAAATCGGGGAGGCCCGCGCTCGATCGCGCTTAGGGGGTCTGCCCGGGAGGAAGAATGGCCAAGTCGCTCATCATCGTCGAATCTCCGGCGAAAGCCAGGACGATAAAAAAGATTCTCGGGAGGGGGTACCAGGTCCTGCCGTCCATGGGGCACGTGAAGGACCTCCCGAAAAGCCGGCTGGGGGTGGACGTCGAAAAGGGATTTGCTCCCCACTACATCGTCATCAAGGACCGGAAAAAAATCCTCTCCGAGATTCTGGACGCATCCCGCTTGGTGAAGACGGTCTATCTCGCACCCGACCCGGACCGGGAGGGGGAGGCGATCGCCTGGCACATCGCCGAAGCGATCCGGGCCGGGGGAGCCAAACGCCGGAAAGGGAAGAAGGCGGAGGCGGCCGGTCCCCCCGTCGAGGTCCGGCGGGTTCTCTTTCACGAGATCACGAAAAAAGGCGTCACCCAGGGGATGGCAAACCCCCTTCCCCTCGACAAAAACAAGTTCGACTCCCAGCAGGCCCGGCGCATCCTCGACCGGATCGTGGGCTACTCCCTGAGTCCGCTTCTCTGGAAGAAGGTCCGGCGCGGGCTCTCGGCGGGGAGGGTCCAGTCCGTCGCCGTAAAGATCATTTCGACCAGGGAGAAGGAGATCGTCTCCTTCCTCCCCGAGGAATACTGGTCGCTCACAGCCCGCTTCGCGGGGAGCGTTCCCCCCGAATTCACCGCGAAGCTCGTGGAGGCGGGGGGAGAGAAGGTGCGGCCCCGGACCGGGGAGGAGACACTGGTCCTCCATAAGGCGGTCGAGAACGGACCGTTCCTGGTCCGGGAGATCAGGAAGAAGATGCGGCGTCGCTCCCCGCCTCCGCCGTTTACCACATCCAAGCTCCAGCAGGAGGGGGCGAAAAAGCTGCGCATGCCTTCCTACCGGACGATGATGGTCGCCCAGTCGCTCTACGAGGGGCTCGACGTCCCCGGCGCGGGGCTCGTAGGCCTCATCACGTACATGCGGACGGACTCCGTACGGGTGGCGGCCGAGGCGGTGAGCGCCGCGCGCGACTACATCCTGGCGGCGCACGGCGAGGCCTTTCTGCCGCCGGCCCCCCACACGTACCGGAACCGGCGATCTGCGCAGGACGCCCACGAGGCGATTCGCCCGACCTCGATGGAGTACCCGCCGGCTGCGGTCAAGTCGATCCTTTCCCGGGACCAGCACCGGTTGTACGAACTGATCTGGAACCGTTTCGTCGCCTCCCAGATGGCGGCCGCGGAGTTCGAGCGGACCACCATCGAAATCCTCTGCGAGCCCGACGGTTCCCCGTCCGGGGGGTATCTGTTCCGCGCGACGGGATCCATTCCCCGTTTCCTGGGGTATCTCGAACTCTACGAAGAGGGGAACGGTTCGCAGCCCGACCCGGCGGCCGGGGACCAGGAGGGGGAAAAGGACGGGGAGAAGGACGGCGAGAGGGACGGCGAGAAGGACGGCGAGAAGGGAGAGGGGAACGTCCTGCCGGACCTTTCGGAAGGGGAGCGCCTCGCGCTCCAAGAGCTTGTGGACGCGCAGCACTTCACCCAGCCGCCCCCCCGGTTTACCGAGAGCTCCCTCATCAAGGAACTGGAGGAGCAGGGAATCGGGCGGCCGTCCACATACGCCTCGATCGTGAAGACGATACGGGACCGCGGGTACGTCCGGATGGAGGACAGGAAGTTCCTCCCTACGGAACTCGGGCAGATCGTCACGGACCTCCTCGAGGAGAGTTTCCCGAACGTGATGGACGTGGCCTTCACCGCCAAGCTGGAGGAGGAGCTTGACCAGATCGAGGACGGGGAGCTCGAGATGGGCCGGGCGCTCGACGATTTCTACCAGCCGTTTTCGGAGGAACTCGAGCGGGCGAAGAGCGCGATGCCCGAGCTCAAGGACGAGCTCATCGCGACGGGGATCCCCTGCCCGTCCTGCGGGGGGGAGATGGTGATCCGTTTCGGGAGGTCGGGAAGGTTCCTCGCGTGCCGGAACTACCCGGAGTGCCGTCATACGGCGAACTTCCGGGAGACCCCCGAAGGGGGTGTGGAACTCGCCCCGGACGAGGAGGCGGGCGTATCGTGCGACAAGTGCGGCAAGCCCATGATCGTGCGCCGCTGGAAGGGCTCCCGGTACATCGCCTGTTCCGGCTACCCCGAGTGCCGCGCCAGCCGGCCGTACGGGATCGGAGTGAAATGTCCCGAGTGCGGGGAGGGCGAGATGGTCGAGCGGGCCTCCCGGGCGGGGAAGATGTTCTACAGCTGTTCGCGCTACCCCGATTGCCGGTTTGCCTCCTGGAGCCTGCCGGTTGCAGGTCCCTGCCCGGTCTGCGGGTATCCCGCGATGACGGAGAAGATCCGGAAGGGCGGGAAGTCGCAGATCGTATGTCTTCGCAAGGGTTGCAAGGGGAAGAAGGAGGAAGAACCGGTCGCCGGGACGGGGTGATTCCCGGAGAAGCACCGCGTAGCGCCAAGGAGCAGGAAGTGAAGGAATACATTCTCGTAGTGGACGACGAGCAGAGTCTGCGGCAGTTCCTCGAGATCTTTCTCGGGAAGGAAGGGTACAGGGTCGACACGGCCGCTTCCCTGGAAGAGGCGGAAAAAGCCATCGGGCAAAACGTCTACGACCTTGTCCTGACCGATCTTCGGATGACCGGGGAAGACGACGGCTTAAAGGTCCTCCGTGCGGCGATCCAGAAGAATCCGTCCACCGAGGTGGTGGTGATGACCGCCTACGCCGAACACAAGTCGGCTGTCGAGGCGATGAAGCTCGGCGCTTACGATTACGTCGACAAGGAGGCGCTCAACCTCGGGGCGGACACCATCACCAAGCCGTTCGACCTCGGCCAGATGCGCGACTTCGTCCGGAAGGCGATCGCCCGCAAGGAAACGGCCGACATCCGGAGCCGGGAGTTACGGGAAGAGGTCCAGGAGAAATCGTCGTACGAGGGGATCGTCGGGCGGTGCGAGACGATGCTGCGGATCTTCGAAATGATCGAGCGGGTGGCGCCCACCAACGCCAACGTGATGATCATGGGGGAAAGCGGGACCGGGAAGGAGCTGGTTGCCGCGGCACTGCATTCCCGGAGCGAGCGGAGGAAGTACCCGTACGTCCCCATCAACTGCGCGGCCATCCCCGAAACGCTGATGGAGAGCGAGCTGTTCGGCCACGTGCGCGGCGCCTTCACGGGGGCGGTACAGCAGAAGAAAGGATTGTTCGAGCAGGGCCACCGGGGGACGCTTTTTCTCGATGAGGTGGGGGAGCTCCCCCACGGCA
>JBAUKK010000130.1:0-5210 GCA_049577645.1 Candidatus Deferrimicrobiaceae bacterium | reverse complement strand
GACCCCATGGTGAGCTCCGGTCTCATCCTTTCCCCCAAGGTGGGGGCGGGGTTCACCTTCCGCATCATGGACGTCGCGCATACCAAGGGGGACCGGGTGATCGACCTGAACGCGCCCGAAGACCTCTACGACATCGCCGCGCTGCTGCGCGACCAGGAGCGGTTCGTCGTCGAGTCGATCCGATCCCGGGCCACGGGGGAGATCGCCGTTGCGGTTTCCACCACGAGGCTCCACAACATCGCGGGGAAGTACACCGGCAAGGATGACCCCGTGATGCTCGTCCGGGTGCAGGGGAACTTCCCCGCGACCGGCGAGGTTCTCTCGCCGTTCACCATCGGACACTTCGTTGCGGGGTTCATGCGCGGGAGCCATCACGGAGCGCTTATGCCGGTACCGAAAAACACGGGGACCTCGTTCTTCGACGGGCCGCCGATCGTCTCCTGCCTGGCCTTCTGCGTCAAGGACGGGAAGCTCACCGAGCCCGCGGACCCCTTCGACCATCCGTACTGGGAGTACGTGCGCACCAGGGTGGCGGCAAAGTCCGAGGACCTGCGCCGTCAGGGCTTCTTCGGACCCGCCATGCTCCCGTACAGCGAGCTCGAGTACGGCGGGATCGTGGAGAGGCTTACGAAAATGGATTCTCTCTTCCGCGTCCTGACGGCGCGGGAAGAGGTGAAAGCGTAAGGCAGGAAGTACCGGGCGGGCACCCCGCCCGGCAATTTCCGGGAAGGGGGTAGCCGATGGGGGGAAGGATCCGCCTGCTTCCCGACCGCGTGATCGACCAGATCGCCGCCGGGGAGGTGGTCGAGAGGCCGTCCTCCCTCCTGAAGGAACTCCTGGAGAATGCCGTCGACGCCTCCGCGGACAGGATCGAGGCGGAGGTCTTCGGCCCGTTTCCCTTCTCGCTCCGGGTATCCGACGACGGCGTAGGCATGACAGCGGAGGAGGCCGAAGCTGCCGTCCGCCGCCACACCACGAGCAAGATCGCCTCGGCCGAGGATCTCCAGAAGCTTGCCACCTACGGGTTCCGGGGGGAGGCCCTCCCCTCGATCGCCTCGGTGTCCCGACTCCGGATCCTCACCCAACCGCCCGGCCGGGACCTCGGAACGGAAATCGTCGTGGACGGAGGGAAGATCCAATCGATCGGGGAGGCCGGCGCTCCGCGCGGAACGACCGTCGAGATGACGAACCTCTTCGGGAACATTCCCGCCCGGCTGAAATTCCTGAAGACTCCCCGGACGGAGATGGCCCATCTGTGGGAGGTGTTCCACGGCGTAGCCGTCCCCAGCGAGAAGATTTCCTTCCGGATGGGGGACGGAAGGACCGAGGTATCCTACGAGGGGGGGGAATCGCGCCTGGACCGGGCGAAGCGGCACGCGGGCGAGGGGAGCAAGTATCTCGTTCCCCTTTCCCTTTCCTCGGCCTTTTTCCGGATCACCGGCTGGGCCGGGCTGCCCCACCTCTCCCGGATCGGCGCCTCGGGGGTCCACTTCTTCGTCAACGGCCGCTATTTCCGCGACAAGGGGGTGTTTGCCGCCGTTCGGGAGGCGTACCGGGGGATCCTGCCCCCCGACCGGCTTCCGGTGATCTACCTGTTCCTCGATTGCGACCCCTCCGAGGCCGACGTAAACGTCCACCCCGCCAAGATGGAGGTGCGCTTCCGGTACGGGAAGGACCTGTTCGAACTGGTGCGTCATGCGATCGGGGAAGCACTGGGGGAGATCCCGGCATCCCCTCCCGTCGTTTCCTCCCCGTATGGCGCCGAAGTCCGCCTGGGGCACCCGCTCCATCCGCAGGCGGGCGCACATTCGTGGGAGAACCTGCCCGGCGCCCCCGCGTCGCAGTCTCCCCTGTTCCTCGCCGAGGGGGACGACTCCACGGCTTCGGGGAGAGAGGGGAGGTTCGGGGGCTTGCGGCCCGTCGCCCAGATTCTGGGAACGTACATTGTCTGCGAGGGGATGGGGGGAGTGGTGATCATCGACCAGCACGCGGCCGACGAGCGGATCGTCTTTTCCCGGCTGAAGGATTCCTACCTTGGAAAGAACGCGCCCGTCCAGCGGTGGCTGGTGCCGCAGGTCGTCTCCCTCCCGGGGGCGGGCAGGAAGGAGCGCGCCGAGGTCGAACGGTTTCTGTCGGCGGTCGGTTTTCTTTGCGAGTCCTTCGGTGAAAATACGTTCAAGATCTCCGGAGGGCCCGCCATCCTGGGCCATTTCGACCTCCAGCGCTGGTGGAAGGACCTGGGCGACTTTCTCCTCTCCCAGGGCGCCGCGCCGAAGGGGATCTTCGACGCGGACCGGGAGTTGTGGCGCATCGCATGTCATGCCTCCCTGCGGGGCGGGATGCCGCTCGAAAAGGAAGGGATGCGGACCCTCCTTTCCGAACTCGACCGTGCGTTCGCATCCCACAGTTGCCCGCACGGGCGCCCCGTATGGGTGAAAATTTCCGCCGCCGAGATGAAACGGATGTTCGGCCGCACGTAACCTCCCCATGGGTGATAACCGGATCCTCATCCTGTCAGGTCCCACCGCGTCCGGGAAGACGGCGATCGCGCTCTCCCTGGCGTGCGCATTTCCCCTGGAGATCGTCAGCGCCGATTCGATGCAGGTCTACCGCGGCATGGACATCGGGACGGCGAAGCCGACTCCCGCCCAACGGGCGGAAGTCCCCCATCACCTCGTGGACGTGGCGGATCCGGACGAGAAATTCAGCGCCGGCCGTTTTGTGGCCGGGGCCGAGGAGGCGATCCGCGGCATCCGCAAAAAGGGTCGCCTTCCGCTCGTTGCAGGGGGAACGGGGATGTACATCCGGTCGCTCCTTCGGGGGCTCGATGCGCTTCCTGCCGACCCGGGCGTCCGGGCCCGGCTCACCCGCCGCTGGGAGGAGGACAGGGGGAAGGCGCTGCATGGCGAGCTCCAGCGCATCGACCCGGTCTCCGCGGCGAAAATCCATCCCTCGGACCGGGTCCGGATAGTGCGGTCCCTCGAGGTGGCGGAGATGACGGGAGAGCCGGCCAGCGCGCGAAAGGCGAGCTGGGCTTCCGGGGGGAGCCGGTACCGTGTCCTGTTTCTGGTGCTTTCGATCGAACGGGAGGAGCTTTGCCGGCGCATCGACCGGAGGGTGGAAGAGATGTTCCGGGCGGGGCTTGTCGAGGAGGTGAACGGTCTTCTTGCCGGGGGGTACGGCCGGGACCTTGCGAGCATGGGGGCGCTCGGATACCGGCACGTTCTCTCCCATCTTCTGGACGGGATCTCCCGGGATCAGGCGGTCGACCAGATGAAGCGGGACACCCGCCGGTATGCGAAGAGGCAGGTCACCTGGCTGTCGGGGGAGACCGGGGTTGTCCGGCTTGAGGAGGGAAGGGCTTCCGAAGCGGCCGCCGAGGAGGCCAGAAAGTTCTTGTTTTGACCCCCTTTTTCCAATAAATTACATATTTACCCTCTGCAAGGAGCGCGGATGATTCTCCAATACCTCGACTTCGAGAGGCCGATCGTCGATCTGGAAAGCCGTTTGGAACAGCTCCGCCGGCTTGATGACGGGACAAACAGGAACCTGCGCGAGGAGGCGGAGAAGCTGGAGAAGAGAATCGTCAAGATCCGCAAGGAGATCTTCTCCAATCTTACCCGGTGGCAGATCACCCAGCTGGCCCGGCATCCGAACCGCCCCTACATGCTCGACTACGTGAACAACTGCTTCAAGAATTTCCTCGAAATCCACGGGGACAGGTCGTTTCGTGACGACCCGTCCATCGTGGCCGGCTTCGCGGAGCTCGACTCCGAAAAGGTGATGCTCATCGGCCAGCAGAAGGGGAGGAACACCACCGAGAAGATCAGCCGCAACTTCGGGATGGCGCACCCGGAGGGGTACCGGAAGGCGCTCCGGCTGATGAAGCTCGCCGAGAAATTCCGTATCCCCGTCGTCACCTTCATCGACACGCCAGGTGCCTTCCCGGGGCTCGGCGCCGAGGAACGCGGCCAGTCCGAGGCGATCGCCCGGAACCTGCTCGAGATGGCGAAACTCGAGACGCCGATCGTGGTCGTCGTGATCGGCGAGGGGGGGAGCGGCGGCGCGCTGGCGCTGGGGATCGGGGACGAGATCCTCATGATGGAATACGCGATCTACTCGGTCATCTCTCCCGAGGGGTGCGCATCCATCCTGTGGCGGGACACGGCGCGCGCGGAGACGGCGGCGGAGATGATGAAGATTACCGCGCCGGATCTCAAGAAGTTCGGTGTCGTGGACCGGATCCTGCCGGAGCCGGTGGGGGGGGCGCACCGCGACCACAAGGCGTCCGCCGATACGGTGCGGGCGGCCCTGCTGGAATCGCTCGAGTCGGTTCGGTCCATTTCCGTCCGGAAGCTTCTCGACCGCAGGTATGCCAAGTACCGGGAGATCGGCCGGATCAAGCGGAAGGCGGGTGGTTCGTAGGTGACGAAGGCCCGGATGAAGGAGCTCCGCGAGGAGATCGACGCGCTGGACGACCAGATCCTCATCCTCCTTAACCGACGCGCAGAGGCGGTGATCGAGGTGGGGAAGATCAAGACGGATCAGAACCTGCGGTTCTACGTCCCCGAGCGCGAGGTCGAGATCCTGCGCCGGCTCACCGGGATAAATCCCGGCCCCTTCCCGAGCGACGCGCTCAAGTCGATCTACCGGGAGATCATCTCGGCCTCCCTCGCCCTCGAGAAACCTTTGAGCGTGGCGTTTCTGGGCCCCCGGGCGACGTTCACCCATCTGGCGTGCCTCAAACACTTCGGGGAGAGCGCCGACTATGTCCCGCAGATCAACGTCTCCGAGGTGTTCGAGGCCGTGGAGCGCGGAAACGCGGATTTCGGCGTCGTACCGATCGAGAACTCGAGCGAGGGGATCGTGAGCAACACCCTCGACATGTTCGTCGACCACAACCTCCTCATCAGCGGCGAGATCCTGATCGAGGTGGCCCACGATCTCCTCTCGGTCACGGGCGATATGGAGCACGTGAAGAATGTCTACTCCCATCCCCACGCCATCGCCCAGTGCCGTACGTGGCTCGAGCGGAACCTGCGCAGCGTCGCGATCTTCGACGTCGAGAGCACCGCCCGGGCGGCGGAGCTTGCGGTCGACGACCCGTCCGCGGCGGCGATCGCGGGGGACGCGGCCGCCAGGATCTACGGGTTGAAATGCATCCGGAAGCGTATTCAGGACAACGCGAACAACTTCACGCGCTTCATCAT
>JBAUKK010000129.1:0-6692 GCA_049577645.1 Candidatus Deferrimicrobiaceae bacterium | reverse complement strand
ACCCAGGACGCCATCATCCAGAGCCTGGCCGCCCTTGCCGAGACCCGCCATCATGAGACCGGGGGCCACATCCAGCGCACCCGGCACTACATGCTGGCCCTTGCCAGGCGTCTGCAAAACCATCCCCGCTTCCGCCATTACCTGGAAGAGACCACGGTCGACCTCCTCTTCCGCCTCGCCCCGCTCCACGACATCGGGAAGGTGGGGGTGCCGGACCGTATTCTTCTCAAGCCGGGGCCGCTGACCCCGGAGGAGTACGAGGAAATGAAGCGGCATACCATCTACGGATCGGAGACGATCCGGCTGGCGCAAAACCTTCTGGGGGAGGAATCGTTCCTCCGGATAGCGGACGAGATCGCTCTCAACCACCATGAGAGGTGGGACGGAACGGGATACCCGCACGGCCTGAAGGGGGAGGAGATCCCCATCCCGGGGCGCCTCATGGCGGTGGCCGATGTCTACGACGCCATCATCTACAACCGCGAATACCAGGTGGCGATCTTCTCCCACGAAGAGGCGGTTGGCATCATGAGGAGGGAGGGGGAGACGCACTTCGACCCCGACGTGCTGGACGCCTTCCTGCAGATCCGGGACGAGTTCCGCGCGATAGCGGCCCGGTTCGCCGGAAGGGGCGTGGAACCCGGACCGCCCCCTCCCCGCTGAAGCGCATGAGAACTCCCTGTACAACCATGCCTCCGTGGTATATTTTGGCGGCATATTCAACATGATCGTACCTTTCATCCCCAAGGAGGCTCCCATGTCCAGAAAGAAGATTGCGATCATCGGCGGCGGTCAGATCGGTGGAGTGCTCGCACAGCTTTGCGCCTTGCGCGAACTCGGCGACGTCGTGCTGTTCGACATCGTCGAGGGGATGCCCCAGGGGAAATGTCTCGACATTGCCGAAGCCTCCCCGGTGGACGGGTTCGATGTCACCCTGAAGGGGACCAACAACTACGAGGAAATCAGCGGCGCCGACGTCGTCATCGTCACGGCGGGTCTTCCCCGGAAACCGGGAATGAGCCGGGACGACCTGATCGAGGTCAATTCCAAGATCATGAGACAGGTCGCCGAGGGGATCAGGAAGCACGCCCCCGCTTCCTTCGTCATCGTCATCTCCAACCCGCTGGATGCCATGGTGACCCTCTGCCAGAAAATCACCGGTTTCCCCTACAACCGCCTCATCGGCCAGGCGGGGGTTCTCGATTCGGCCCGGTTCGCTACCTTCATCGCATGGGAACTGGGCGTATCCGTCCGGGACGTGACCGCGCTGACCCTGGGCGGGCACGGCGACGACATGGTTCCCCTGGTCCGATACGCAAACGTGCGCGGGATTCCCGTCATGGAGCTTCTGGAGAGAAAGTACGGAAACGCGGCCAAGGCGAAGGAAGTGATGGAAGCCATGGTGAACCGCACCCGCAAGGCCGGCGGCGAGGTGCTCGGCCTTCTCAAGACCGGCTCCGCCTTCTACTCCCCGGCATCCTCCACGATCGCCATGGCCGAGTCCATCCTCAAGGACCAGAAGCGGGTTCTCGCCTCCTGCGTCCACCTCAACGGCGAGTTCGGCGTGAAGGGGTACTTCGTCGGCGTACCCGCGGTGCTGGGCGCCAAGGGTGTGGAGAAGATCATCGAATTCAAGCTCAACGCCGAGGAGCAGGCGATGATGGACAAGTCGGTGGCGGCGGTGAAGGGACTGGTCGACACCCTCGCGTAGACCCCCGGAGGGACGGGAAACGCGGCGGAACCGATCGATCGACCGGACACATCGCTCCCGTCCCCCGGTTCTTTCCCGCGGGGGAGGACCCGGCTTCTCCGCGTCATTTCGCCGTTCCCCGGTAGGTCCCCGCCCGGGTCAGCGCTTCCACCATCTCTTCCACGGTTGTCTCCGCGGGGTCGAAGGATACCGTGTTGATCTCCCTCATGCCGCGGAATCCGTTTCTTACGCTTTTTACCCCGTGCAGCCCTTCCAGGGCCGCTTTCCCGACGTCGTATCAGGCCACGTAGAACGTGACCGCAGGATATCCCCTGCCCTGCGTTTTCGGACCGCCGGACTCCCCGGATGCCGACAGGACCAGGAAACAAAGGATCACGGCGAAAGGAAGAAACAGGGAAATCTTCCGTGAGGAAAACATCGCCATTACCTCCTAAGGATTGCTCCGATCAATGACCGGCTGCTTTTCCCCACAGCTCCTTGAGCCTCCGGTCGCGACCGCATCCCGTACGGTAGTACTTGTAGCGGATCGGGTTCTTCCTGTAGTAGTGCTGGTGATACTCCTCGGCGGGGTAGAACTCGCCCGCCGGGGTGATCTCGGTGACGACCGGTTCCCGGAAGGGTTTGGTCTTCTCAAGCTCCTCCTTCGACTTCTGCGCCAGCAGGCGCTGCTCTTCCCCATGGTAGAAGATGGCGGGCCGGTACTGGGATCCCTTGTCGCAGAACTGCCGGTCGGTTACGGTCGGGTCGGTATTGCGCCAGTAGATATCGAGCAGCTTCCCGTACCCGATCTTTGACGGGTCGTAGACGATCTGCACCGCTTCGGCGTGGCCGGTCCCGCCGGCGGAGACCTGCTGGTACGTCGGATTTTTCTCCTTTCCGCCGGTATAGCCGGCGGTGACCGATACGACTCCGGGCAGTTTGTCAAACGGCGCTTCCATGCACCAGAAGCAGCCCCCGGCAAAAGTCGCCGTCTCCCGTTTCCGGGAATCCGTTTCCGTCGTTTTCGTTATCGAATCGTTCCCGGCGGCCACGGCAGTGACCGCAAGGAGGGCCAACGCCGTGGTCATCCCTGTTACGCCAAGCATTCCCATCTTCCTGCTCCTTCCCGAATTTCGGTTTCCGTGGCGCAATCGGCTCCGGCCGCCCGTTACACCCCCGACGACTCCGCCTTGACAAAATCCAGGGCGACCGAGTTTATGCAGTACCGAAGCCCGGTCGGTTTCGGGCCGTCATTGAACACGTGGCCCAGGTGGGCATCGCACCTTCTGCAAAGCACCTCGGTTCGTTTCATGAACCAGCTGATGTCGGTCCTGGTGCGCACATTTTCCTCGGCGATCGGTTCGTAGAAGCTGGGCCATCCCGTTCCGGATTCGTACTTGGTCTCCGACCGGAAAAGATCCGCTTCGCAGCACACGCAGCGGTAGACCCCCTTTTCGTGGTTTTTCACGTATTTTCCGGTAAACGCCCTTTCCGTGCCCTTCTTCCGGGTTATCGCGAACTGCTCGGGGGTCAACAGACCCTTCCACTCTTCTTCCGTCTTGCTTACTTTTTCCGTCATGACATATCCCTCTTGGGCAGCGGAATAGATTTTTATCGTTTTCGTCTCCCCCGTCTTCCCGTTCCCGCTCGCCGGGGGGACCTCCGCGGCGACCGCCCTGTCCCGCAGGATCGCGAAATCGGTCACTGCGGCTCCCGCCAGGAGGAAGGAGAACCGCAGGAACTCCTTCCTTCCCATCCTATGTGTCATCTGCATTTCCATCGTGCATCTCCCTCCTGTCCCGACAACGGTTGCGCATCCTTCCCTTGCGCCGGGGACCCGGCCACCGGGCCCCTGTCTTCCGCAATCACCGCCAGTTCGGGGATTCATGGAGTGTGATGACCTGGCCGCGCGTGAGATTCGTACTCATGCTCCCCCTCCCGTCCTGGTTTTCCCGCGGCCGCCCCTGCCGGTTCTTCCGCGGCACCTTTCATACTGCCGCGTGGAAATCACGCGGTCGTAACGAAAGAGTCACGTTTTGATCACAGAAAATGACGGGAAAGGAACGCTTACGGCAGGGTGAATTCGAAAGTCGATCCGGCGTCGATCACGCTTTCGACGTGCAGGTCGGATCCGTGAAGCTCGAGAATCTTGCGGGCGATGACCAGGCCTAAGCCCGCGCCTTCCCCGTCCTTCCCGGGCTCCCCGTATCTCCCGGGGATCGGGTCGAACAGACGGGAAAGCCGTTCCGGCGGGATGCCGCAACCCGTGTCCGAAACCCGGACGGTCACGCCGGTCACCGCTCGTTTCGCCTCGATGGTGATTTCTCCACCCTCGGGGGTATGCCGGAGGGCATTCCCGATCAGATTCTCCAGGACCCGGTCGATGAGACCGATATCGCCAAGTGCGAAAGGAATCCCTTCCTCGACCCGCATCGTGAGCCGGATCGTTTTCTCGTCCGCGGCGAGCCGGAACTTCTCCACGATGTCCTGGGCAAGGTCCCCCAGCGAAAACCGCTCGTTCCGAATCGCGACATCGGGAGAGTCGAGCGTGGAAAGCTCGAAGAGCTCCGAGATCAGCGTGGAGAGACGCCGGCAATGGTTCAGGGCGATCCGGAGATATTCCTCCTGTTCTTGAGGGGATAGCTCGTTCTTTTTCATGGAAAGGGTTTCGAGGTACCCCTGGAGAGAGGTGAGCGGCGTGCGCAGGTCGTGGGAGACGTGGGTCACAAGCTCCCGCCGGAGACCGTCGGCCTGCCTCAGATCCCGGATCTGCTGGACAATCCGGTCCGCCATCTGCGCGAAGGCGGCTCCCAGCCGCTCGATCTCGTCCCCTTTGCCCGCTTCGAACCGCTCTAAACTCTCGGGCTTCTCCGAAAACCCGCTCCGTTGGAAGTCCTCCACGGCCTTCGCCAGCCTTCTGTGCCGGTGGGTGAGCCGGTAGAAAAGGAGGAGACCAGCCAGGAGAGCGAACAGTATCCCGCCTCCGGCCGCCCAGGTGCTCAGTTGTAAAATGTAGCTCCCCCGGAGCATGCGGGAGACCGTGTCGTACTCCTCGCCGCCCAGGATGACGTAGAGATACCCTTCCGCCGGACCCTCCGGAGGGACTGGAGCGACGGAGAAGACCTTCCTTCCTCCGGGGCTGCGCGGGTCGTCACCCAGGATGGGCAACGCCTCGGTCCCTTTCAGAAACGTCTCCAGAGGTACCAAGGATACCCGTTCTCGTTTCACCTTGCCGGGGGGGGCGGAGTAGGCGAGGATTTTCCCTTCCTTGTCGAGCAGGTACACCTCGATCCCGGGATGGACGGCCATCAGCATGTGGAAGATCTCCCGGATCGGTCCTTCCTGTACGCGGCCTCCCTGTATCAGGGGTGTCTCCGAGGCGATGTGCCGGGCAAGGGACCGGTTCAGTTTCTGGGTCATTTCCTGGAGATGGACCCGGGTGGTGAAAAGGGTCAACAGAACGAACAGAGCCCCGATGCCGAAAAACAGAAGCAGCAGGACGGCGGAGAGTTTTCCGTAAAGTGTCCTGAACACCCGCTACCCCTTATTCCGATCCTCTGGTTCGGCAAACTGGTAGCCGACCCCCCAGATCGTAAGGATGTACCGGGGCTTGGCCGGATTCATTTCGATCTTTTCCCGCAGACGATTGATATGGGAGTTGACGGTGTGTTCATACCCCTGATAGCTGTATCCCCAGACCTTGTCCAGCAGCTGGCCGCGGGTGTAGGCCCGACCGGGATGGCGGGCGAATTCCAGCAAAAGTTCGAATTCCCGCGCGGTCAGGTGGACGGGCTTCCCGTCAACAGTCACCTTCCGTTTTTCCGGGTCGATGGTCAGGTCGCCCGCCCGGATCATCTTTTTCAGCAATAAAGGGTCTTTCCCCCGCAGCGCCTCCACTCTTCGCAAAAGGGCTTTTACCCGTGCCAGGAGCTCACGGACATTGAAGGGTTTTGTAAGATAGTCGTCCGCCCCCATCTCCAGTCCCAGGATCCGGTCCACATCCGTGGACCGGGCAGTGAGCATCAGAACGGGGGCGTAATCCGGTCCCGTTCGTATGCGGCGGCATACCTCCAGCCCGTCCATCCCCGGAAGGATGAGATCCAGGATGATGATGTCGTACGGCTTCGCGAGGGCCTGCTGAAGCCCGGTTTTCCCGTCGGGAGCGACGGTAACCGCATATCCCTCATCCCCGAGGTGGAGTTCCAGCAGGCGGGCGATATCCCTGTCGTCTTCGATCACGAGGACACGGTGGGACATGGAGCGTTTCCTGTCAGCGTTGCGACATTAGTGGAAAAAGCAAGGTTTCCCGCAGATACCGGTTGGCCCAGACCCCATCATACCATCCGGGATACGGACCGGGAGCTTGTCCTTGCCCCCCTAGATGTCCCGTTTGAATAAATCCAGATATTTTTATACAATGAAAATGCAAATCGGTTCGTTAACCTGGCGACGGTTTCCCTGACAAAAGGAGGAGGTAGCGCGATGAAACCAAAGATCCTCGTCCCGCTTGACGGATCCAAACTGTCGGAACGTGCGGTGGACCAGGCGGAGAAGATCGCCAAGGCCCTCGGCTACGAGGTGATTCTTTTCCAGGTCATCCAGAATCCGCTCGCAAGCGCCCCGGAGGCAGGTCCCGCGGCGGAGGAGCGGGCAACCCTGGACACAATCGACAAGACCAACGCCTACCTGAAATCGATCGCCTCAGGCCTCGAGGGGAAGGGGATCAAGACCAGGGTCGAGGTCGGGGAAGGACCTCCCTATGCCGGGATTCTCAGCCTGGCGCACAAGGAGGATGTGGATTTCATCATCATGAGCACGCACGGGCGCACGGGACTGACCCGGGCCCTCATGGGAAGCGTCGCGGAGAAAGTCGTCTACACGACGAAGCGTCCCGTCATGCTCGTGAAACCGGACAAGATTCTGCAGGCTCGAGCCGACGAGGCGGAGGCAATCCTGGGCATGCACTCCTGATGCCGGTACCCCGGCCGCCCGGCCCGTACAC
>JBAUKK010000128.1:0-6377 GCA_049577645.1 Candidatus Deferrimicrobiaceae bacterium | reverse complement strand
ATCGCAGCTCCTTGCATTCGATCCGGAGAAGATGCAGCCCCTCGCCCTTCGGGTCCTCGAGAACCCGGGTCCCCTGTTTGAGGATACGATCGTATTTCTTGCGGATCCTTCTTTGCGCCACATCCCGTACGGGAAGCGCGGCATCGGGGGCTGTCGGATCATCCGTTCCCGGTTTCCGCAGAAACTCGTCCCATTCCTGAAACAGTTTCCGGGATGTTCTCGACTTCCCTTTCCGTATGACTTCGCGGAATACCCGGGATCGTTTCTTTCGCAGATAATCGAACAGCGGATCGATGTCGTCATGCAGGGATGCGGGAAGCATTTCCCTGTAGGCGTCTTCGTTCAGAAGATAGACGTCCAAATCCCGCAGCGGGCTGGAGACCTTCCCCACGGAAGACAGATCTTTCCGGAACCGCCGGATACTCTCCCCCGGGAACACGTGCTTCATCTGGCTCAAGGCCGAACGGGTACGACGCAGAGCCACACGATAATCATGGAGATATTCCGTATCCAGGTCCTTTTCCAGGTTTTCTTCGTTGACCCGCATTACCTTAAGCAGAAAACGCAGCACGATCTTTACGGCCTCGTCCGTGCGCATCCCGGGATCGAGCGGTATGTCCGGTTTCGTGGAATAATCGCCCGGCTCTTTCCCGCTTTCTTTCATCGCCGCGAAGAAGACATCTTCCTTTTCGTGTGCGGTAAATCCGGCTTCCTCCAATCGCTTGCGAACTTCCCGGGATTTCCCCGGGACGCCTCTTGCCGGTTTCCACCAAAGGGATTCCGCCAGCGCCGGGGCGTCCGTGTCCGGTACGATCCGAATTTCCTCATGGAGAATACGAGCCACGGTTTTCCCCTCGCGGTTCGCGATACGATACGGCGTCGACCGGGAATGCAGTTCCGCCAGTTTCCGGAGTGCCCGGACACTCAGGATCGGTGCCAGCTCTTTCTTGAGATCCCCGTCGGGGATATCCCGGAGGAAGACGGGAGGTCCGGTGATTTCCGCATGGTGGATGGTCGCGGTTTCGAACAGTCTGCGCAGGAACAGCCTGGTTCCGGCCGTATGTAAAACCAGCGACCGATGATACAAACGCCAGTCAAACGTATCGTAAAACGAAATGGTCTCCGATTGGGATCTTTCGGTTCGTACCCGATACCGTTCGGCCAGTTCACGGATCAATCGCCCGATATCATACCCGTCCGGAAAACGGTATTTCAGGGGAAGGAGCATTCCGGGAACCTCTGTTCGTCGGGGAGGGGGTTCTTGTCGCGGCCCGCGGATCCGGACGGGAAACGATCGGGTCAAGCGGAATCCACCTGGTGACGTTTCGGATAGTCAAAAAATACGGTTTCCCCTTTCCCTTCCCGTACGTCCTTCCAGCGGGCAACCGCAAACCGGATGCAGTACACTCCGGTGGTAGGGATAGTATATACCGGGTCCCGTTTGAGCAACATTTCCGCAAGATCCCCCAGGTCCGGATTGTGCCCGAACAGCATGATGGTTCCTTGCTCGTCATCCTGGCTTCTCACGATTTCGAGCAGAACCCCCGCACCCGAATGATACATCTTGTCGTCGTATCGAATCTTCTTTTCGGGATACCCGATCTCTTCGGCAATGGAAGTAGCGGTCTTTTTCGCCCTCTTCGCGGGACTCGACAGGATCAGATCCGGCATCACTTGCCTTTCCTTCAACTTTTTCCCCATGAAGGGGGCATCCCGTTTGCCTCGTTTGTTCAGAGGCCGGTCCAAATCCTTCAGGCGGGAATCCTTCCAGCTCGATTTGGCGTGTCTCACCAAGATGACGGTTTTCATCGGACAACGATCCCCCGGCTCTCCAACTCGATCTGTCGTCCCGTTATTATCCCGGCAATTCCATTCCCGTCATAAGGTGATCTTCCATGTATTTGATCTCCTCGATGCCGGACACCACGACCTCGGGGTTCCTCTTTTTATCTTTTCCCTGCTTTTCCCTTTGCCATCCTGCCCCCCTTTTTGCTACGCAAACATCTTTAACGGCCCGAAAGGTTTTAAACATCATGCCAGCGATTTCCCATATTTTTTCAGCTGTTTCCTCATGATCCGCAGTTCCTTGTCCCCCGGGATCACGATCGCCGGATCCAGGGTAAAATCGAGTTCCCTGCTTCTTCCCTTGTACGGCACCGAATTGAGGATCAGCTTCATCGTCTCCCGCCTTGCCAGATGCTTGTTGTCCGACCGGATGATCCACCAGGGAGAGGGTTTCGCGTGGGTCTTTTTCAGCAACATGAATTTCTTTTCGGTGAATTCATCCCAGAATTTCTGGGCCTGGAGGTCGACTTCCGAAAGTTTCCACTGCCTAAGCGGATCGTTCTTTCTCCTTTCGAAACGCTTCTTCTGCTCCTCCTTGGTCACCGAGAAATAGAGTTTCAGCAAGACGGTCCTGCCGGCATCCTCGAGGAAATTCTGCTCATACGTGACGACCTTCTTCAGGAATCGCCGGTATTGATCCTCGGTGCAAAATCCCATCACCGGCTCCACCAGGGCCCGGTTGTACCAGCTGCGGTCGAACAAAACGATCTCCCCCGCACGGGGGAAGTGCTCGATATACCGCTTGATATGGAGTTCCGTTTTCTGGTCCTCGGTCGGTTTCCCCAGTGCGACCACGCGATATCGTTTCTCGTTCATGTACCGGGTGATCCGCCGGATCGTTCCGCCTTTCCCGGAGGCGTCCCGTCCGTCGAACAGGATGACCATTTTTTTTCCGGTTTTTTCCAGGTGGTGCTGCAGCTTGATCAGTTCCGCCTGGTACGGCTTCAACTCCTCTGTTTCATAATGGAATTTTAATGCCTGCTTGATGATTTCCTCTTTTTCCTTCTTCTTGAGTTGTTCCCGGATATCCTGAATCTTTCTTTTCGGATCGGCGGATTTTGTTTTTGGTTCCACCTTCATTACCACATCCCGGATCTGCGCCGACGAGCCATCCTGTCCTTTTGTGATTTTCATGGCTACTCCAACGCCGGCTAATTTAATTTCCGTCCCGTCCGGTACATTTCCCCATAAATATCAGGAAGCCCGTTATTTTTCAGACCCGAGGTCACCTCTTCGACGGAGTATGGGATACGGAAATGCTCCACCGTTATCTTCCCCGAGGAAACCGTCAGGATGGCGAACGACGAACGCGGGTCCCCGTCGAACGGGCGCCCCGCGCTGCCCGGATTGATGAAGTGAACGCCATCGATGATGGTATGGAACGGGATGTGAGTATGCCCCAGGATATGCGCCTGGCATGGCGACTCCCTCGCCATGGTCCGGAAACGGCTTTCCGGGCTGCCGGGGGACGAGGAGTTTTCCTCTTCCTCAGCGAAGTCGCCGTGGATGATGCGGATGCGGAGATCCCCCACCGTGACGACGGCTTCCTCCGACAAAGACTTCAGGTACTCCCTGTTTCCCGGCAGAAGTTTATCGCATGTCCAGTAATACATCGCGCGCTTCTCTTCCTTCTTCGGTTTACCCAGTGGTTTCCCCTCCAAAATCGCCAGCACCCGCCTGTCGGTATTCCCGGCGATGCAGACGGATGTCGTTCTACTGCGAAACCACTCGATCGTCTCGTTCGGAAACGTGCCGTACACGGTCAGGTCGCCCGCGTTGACGATCCGGTGGAATCGGTCCGGGTCGACATGGTTTTCGATCGCCTTCAGCGCCGGGTAATTGGCGTGAATATCGCTCAATACGAGTAGTTTCTTCATCAACGTGTTTTTCTATTGTGTCTTTCGCAGCTGCCGGATCGATTTTCCCCTCATTCCTCCCTTGCGGCAATACCGCTCATTCGGGATGCCGCACGACCGGAACCGGCTTTTTGCACTGCCGTATAACCCGCTTCGCTACGATCCTGTCGCCTTGCTACACGTACTCCGCATATGTCGGATCGTACATCTGCGTTTTGATATACGCAGCCGGATCGGCCGGCCGGTTCATCGTTGTCAGGCCACGCTGGAAGGCCACGTCCGCGACGGCCGTGGCGATGGCGGCGGAGACCTCCCGGATGCGGCCGAGGCTGGGATAGATGCGGCCTTCCGCGAGATCGTCTTCCGTGACCATGTCCGCCAACGCGTTCGCGGCCGCGAAGAACATATCGTCGGTCACTCGCGTGGCCTCGCCGGCGACCACGCCCAGACCCACACCGGGGAAGATGTATGCGTTGTTGCACTGCCCGGGCACGAAAGTCTTGCCTTTGTACGTGACCGGCGGAAACGGGCTGCCGCTCGCGAAAATCGCGCGGCCCTCCGACCACGTATAGGCTTCCTCCGCCGAGCATTCCGATTTCGAGGTGGGGTTCGAGAGGGCGAAGAGGACCGGGCGCCGGTTCAAGCGCGCCATCGCCTCGACGACCTGTTTCGTGAACGTGCGCGCCATGCCGGAGGCGCCGATGAGGGCGGTCGGCTTAAGGGATTCGACGGCCGCCAGGAAATCGGTGACGGGGGCATGGTCGTGCGCGTAAGGCCGTTTGTGCCCGACAAGGTCCGTCCGGCTCTTGACGACGAGGCCCTTCGAGTCCACATACCAGCACTTGCGCCTGGCTTCGGCCTCCGTCGTCCCCTCCCTCATCATACCGATCACGATCAGGTCGCCGATGCCGATGCCGGCCTCGCCGGCGCCGAGGAACAGGAATTTGTGATCGGACAGCTTGTTGCCGATGATGCGCAGGGCCGAGTACACCCCCGCCATCGAGACGCTTGCCGTGCCCTGAATGTCGTCATTGAACGTGCAGGCGCGGTCCCGGTAGTGATGCAACAGCCGGAAGGCGTTCGCGTTGCCGAAGTCTTCGAACTGAATGCAGGCTTTCGGGAATATCTCCTGCACGCCGGTGACAAATTCGTCCACCAGTTCGTCGTACGCCTGGCCGCGCAGGCGCCGCTCCGGCAGGCCGATGTAGAGCGGATCCTTGAGCAGGGTCTCGTTGTTCGTGCCGACATCCAGCGTTACCGGCAGACATTGCGTGGGATGGATGCCCGCGCAGGCGGTGTACAACGAGAGCTTTCCCCCCGGGATGCCCATGCCGTTCGCGCCGAGGTCGCCGAGGCCGAGGATGCGTTCGCCGTCGGTAACGACGATCATGCGGATATCGCGATACGGCCAATTCTCCAGAAGGTGGCGGACGCGACCCCGATCCTTGTGCGTAATAAACATGCCGCGCGGGCGACGGAAAATGTGTCCGAACTCCTGACAGCCCTGGCCTACCGTCGGAGTGTAGATGAGGGGTACCATCTCCTCGACGTTTTCCATGACCATGCGGTAGAAAAGGGTCTCGTTGCGGTCCTGCAGCGAGACCAGGAAGATGTACTTCTCGATGTCGCTGGTCTTGCGGCGGATGTTCTCCAGCACACGCGCCACTTGGCCCTCTTGCGTGAACACGCGTGCCGGCAGGAGGCCGCGCAGGCCCAACCCGTCGCGCTCCGCCTCGGAGAAGGCCGTGCCCTTGTTCAATGCCGGATCGTGCAGCAGATCAACGCCGCGTTTGCCATGAAGAGAAACTTGGGCAGACATGAGATCCCTCCTTGCGTTCTCACGATATGTTTCCCACCTTGCGCCCCGCGAGGTGCGGGTTTCCCATAACCATACCCGTTTATATATCGCAAGGATAACGGATACCTGAAGAGGAGGGAACCGAAATATCGGGCCGAACACCCTCCCCCTGCCCCTCTCGGCCCGCCGCCGGACGTGTGCATGGAGTTCAGGTTGATTCCCATCCCAGGGTGGGTATACTGACGGCGAAAGACCATCGGACCGGGTGGAGGTAAGGAGTCGCAATGAGGGAATTTACCCGTCTGTTCGCCGCCGGAGTCATGGCGGCCGTCTGGTTCTCCTCGCTGGGGGGATGCGCAACCTTCCCCCCTCCCAAAGAGGCGATCCCGAATTCCCGCGCTTACGCAAACGACTACGAAACCGTGTGGAAAGCGGTCCTGGCCTCCCTGTCCGACTGGAACATCGCGACGACATCCGTAAAGAGGGGGGCGGGAACGATCGCCGCGGAAGACGGATCGATCGAGCTGCGTCCGTATGAACTCGGGAAATACGACTCGAAATACTGTTTCTGCGGGCCGCCTGAACGAGGCACCGTCTTCCGAAAACTGGTTGGAACCTATGAGATCTCGCTGACCAAGAGAGGCGATCACCAGACCTCCGTGGAAATCGACGCGGCGTACCGGGCGTCGATGTACGCCGGGGATGCGCTCACCGGCTGGCTCCCATGCCCCTCGAAAGGAATCTTCGAACCGTTGTTTCTCGACCAGGTCGAATCCCGCCTGCCCGCCCGGACCCGGCCCACCCCTTCCCCGGCCCCCGCCCCGAAGGGATCTGATCCTTTTCAGAACATCGATCACTGGTGGAAGCCGACCTGGGTG
>JBAUKK010000127.1:0-1619 GCA_049577645.1 Candidatus Deferrimicrobiaceae bacterium | reverse complement strand
ATCTCGGGATGAGCCATAAGAAGGTTACCGTCATCGAGCTGCTTTTTGCGGTCGGCTCATGTGTTGCCGCCTCCGCGTATCTTTGGGTTGATGGAGTCGGGCGCGCAATTCCAATCGCCGTCCTCTTGTCGGCCTTCTTGGCGTATGGGATATGGATATGCGCGAAGGAGCGGGAAGAAGGAAGACGCCTCACGTGAAAAAAACCGCCTCCGTGGGAAACGAGATATTCCGATACCCGGTCGGCCGTCCGTCTCTTCCCGACCTGGGCAGGCTGCACGAAGAGATGGCCTCCATCTGGAAGTCCGGCCAGGTCAGCGCGGGCGCTCATGTCCGGGTGTTCGAGGAGGCGGTCGCGAAGAAGATCGGCGTGCGGCATGCGGTGGCTGTTTCCTCCGGCACCTCCGGCCTGATCCTGGCGGGGCAGGCGCTCGGGATTACCGGGGAGGTCATCGTGCCGGCGTTTGCTTCCGCGGCGACCGCGCATGCGGTTACCTGGAACAGGACGACCCCCGTATTTTGCGACTCGGAGCCGGGTACGTTTACCCTCGATTTTCGAAAGATCGAGAAAAAGATCACGAGGAAGACTTCGGCGATCATGCCGGCATCCATCTTCGGCATTCCCCCTCGGGTGTCTGAGTTCGAAGAGTTGGCGCGCAGGCACGGACTGCGGCTTCTCTTCGACTCCAGTCAGGCGCTCGGTGCGAAGGTGAACGGAACCTACGTCGGAGGATTCGGGAACGTGGAGGTGTTCTCCCTGGGGACGGACGGGGTGGTCACCGCGATCGAGGGGGGAATGGCGACCACGAATGACGAGGTTCTCGCGAAAAGGATCCGCCAGATGCGCGATTACGGGAAAGCGGACGACGGCGAGGACATGGCGTACGTCGGCCTTTCCGCGCGGATGAGCGAATTGCACGCCGCCGTCGGCCTGGCCAATTTCAAACGGATGTCCGACCTGATCCGGGAACGGGGAGAACTCGTCACCCTTTATAAAAGACTCCTTGCGGGGTTTCCCGGGGTTCGCTTCCAGGATGTTCCCGGGGATGTTTCCCCTTCCTACAGCTACATGGTGGTGTTTGTTTCCGGGTCTGGAGGTGTGACGCGGGATACCCTGTTTGAGCGGTTGAAGGAAGAGGGGATCCAGACGAAACGATATTTCTACCCGGCGGTCCACAACATGACCGCATACCGGATCATGAAACGTAAATACCCGGGCAAGCTGCTCGTCGCGGAAAAAGCCTCCCGGGAGGGGCTGGCGCTACCGTTATATGGGGACCTGAAAAAAGAGGACGTGGAATATATCTGTTCCCGGGTGAGGGAGGTTTTTTAAGGGGGCTTTCGCTTGACGAAATCCCTTTAAAGAGCTTCCCGATATTTTCCGATAATAGATATCCATACAAATGGTATGATTTTTCGTGACGACGTTTTATATCACGAGAAAAGATGAGGTGCGCTTGAAATCTTTGATGCATGGTTATGATGGTTAAATCAAAATTCGGTAATAATAATTGACGCCTATTCCAGACAATACATCGCGTGGAAACCGCCGCCAATCGGCGGAAGAATACCTGATCATTCCGGCCTATTTCCTTCTGCGTCACCGAGGGATCGTCAAGGTA
>JBAUKK010000126.1:0-4969 GCA_049577645.1 Candidatus Deferrimicrobiaceae bacterium | reverse complement strand
CTTCTGAACGTTTTTTCCCGCCCGGATCTGGAACTCCACCCTGCCCGCTCCGGGGCGGAGGCGATGGGCCTTATCGACCGGCACGAAATGGACGTCGTTCTCACGGACCTCGTCATGCCGGAGGGGGACGGCCTCGAGGTCCTCTCGCACGCGAAGAAGTCCCTCGTCAACTGCGAGGTCATCCTGATGACGGGGTACGGAACGGTGGAGAACGCCGTACATGCCATGAAACTTGGCGCTTTTCATTACATCACGAAGCCGTTCAAGGTGGTGGAAGTCGTCCATCTCGTCGACCGGGCCCTGGAAATGGCGGGGGTGAAGAAGGAAAACATCCACCTGAAGAAGCAGGCCATCACGCGCTACCGGTTCGAAAACATCATCGGGATCAGCGAGAAGGTCCGGCAGATGCTCTCCCTGGTCTCGAAGGTGGCGGCCAGCGAATCGACGGTCCTCATCCTGGGGGAGAGCGGCACGGGCAAGGAGCTCATCGCCCGGGCGATTCACTACAACAGCGACCGGGCGGACCGGATTCTCGCCCCCGTGAATTGCTCCGCCATCCCCGCCGCCCTTCTGGAAAGCGAACTGTTCGGGCACGCACGGGGCGCCTTCACCGGTGCCCACACCGCACGTGCCGGCAGGTTCGAAGTGGCCCATCGGGGTACGATCTTTCTGGACGAGATCGGGGAGATGAGCCCGCCCCTCCAGGCGAAGATCCTTCGGGTGCTCCAGGAGCAGTCGTTCACGCCGGTGGGGGGATCGAAGCCGGTGAATGTGGATGTCCGCGTCATCGCGGCGACCAACAAGGATCTCGAAAAGGAAATTGCCGAGGGCCGCTTTCGCCAGGACCTCTTCTTCCGGCTCAACGTCATCCCCGTCCACGTCCCGCCGTTGCGGGAACGCGTCGAGGACATCCCGGTTCTGGCCGAACATTTCATCAGGAAGTACGCCAAGGGGAGCGGGCGCAGGATCCAGGGATTTCGGGCGGATGCCATGGAAGCGATGGAGCGGCACTCCTGGCCCGGGAACGTGAGGGAACTGGAGAACCTCGTCGAGCGACTCGTCGTCCTTTCCCGGGACGGATGGTTCGAGAAGAGGGACCTGCCGGCGGCGATGCTCCCCCGGAAGTTCAGGGACGGGGAAAAGGGCGCCGAGAGGCTGCGAAACGGCGGGCTGGATTTTCGGAAAGCAAGGGAGGATTTCGAGAACGGCCTCATCCGCGAGGCCCTTTCCCTTTGCGGAGGGAACAGGAACAGGGCGGCGGGTCTTCTCGGACTGAAACGGACGACGCTTCTGGAAATGCTCAAGCGAAAGAGGATTCATGGCCCATAATTGTCATACGGACGTCCCTCTGCCAATTTTTTGACGCCCGGGGATCGTCACCCCCAAACCGCCCGCAGAAATTATAACGACATTTCAGCAGGTTATATCAATTCCTCGCATGGCACGCATGTTGCTCCCTAAGTGACCATCTCTTTCTCGAAGAAACGTAACCAGAAAGGAGGGACACGATGGGACGCAACATCCCTCTCCGATCCGCGGAAAGACTTCCGGTTAAACATCCGCCTTTCCCCGACCGGGAGAACCTGGTAAACGAGTTTCTTCCGGGCATCCGATACCACGCCAGCGCACTGAAACTCCGCCTCCCGCCGAGCGTCGAGATGGACGATCTCGTAAGCTCGGGCGTCGTGGGCCTGTTGGACGCCGCCGAGAAGTTCGATTCGACGCGCGGGATCAAGTTCAAAACGTACGCCGAATTCCGCATCCGCGGCGCCATGCTCGACTACCTCCGCGAGATGGACTGGTTCTCCCGCGCCGCAAGGCAACACGCAAACCGGCTGGAGAACGCCTACGCGCGGATGGAGGGCATCCTGGCCCGGCCTCCCGAGGAGGAGGAAGTCGCAGCGGAACTGAAGATCCCGGTCGCGGAACTTCGGAAACAGCTTGCCCTCTATTCCGGGCTTTCCGTCTTTTCGCTGGATGAACCCCGGGACGACGAGCGCAGCGGTGCCGCCCTCGGCGTCCAGAAGATCCTGAACGAGGCCGCCAAGGACGACATGGCCCAGGACGAAATCCTCCGGGACCTCAAGGAGGTGCTCGCCAAGGCGATCGACATGCTTCCGGAAAGAGAGAAGCACCTGCTCTCGCTGTACTACTACGAAGACCTGACGATGAAGGAAATCGGCGCGATATTCAACCTGGGAGAGCCGAGGATATGCCAGCTGCACGCACAGGCCACCCTTCGCCTACGGGGAAAACTGCACTCCCAATGGGAGAGATAGGGACCCGGAAGGGAGATATCACCCTTCCGGGAGCTTTTCCTCCCCGCTGCGCAAGCTTCCTATCCGCGCCCGGAATCTCTCGACATCCCTGACCGATTCCATGTACTTGGCCTGGGCATTGTCCAGGTGCCTTCCGAAAATGCGGAAATTGTCGGCGAACCGCTCGAAGTCCTTTCCCACCCTTTCCAGCAGGTCCTGGATCTCCCGGGTCTTCTGCTCGATCTTGAATCCGCGGAACGCGAATGCGAGGGCCTGCAGGTAGGCGAAGAAGCTGTTCGGGGAGGTCGGGATCACCTGGAGCCGCAGGAGCTGCTCGTGAAGCGTCCGGTTCCGGAGCAGGAGATAGTACACCGATTCCGCGGGAACGAAGAGAAATGCGAAGTCCAGCGTCTTCGGGGGGCGGATGTATTTCGCGCGGATCGACTCGGCCTGCGTCAGCACGTCGCGGGCAAAAGCCTTCTCGTACTCCCTTCGCGCCGCCTCGTCCCCCTCTCCCTCCAGGAGGGGCAAGGCGTTCGCCATGGGAAACTTGGCGTCGACGCAGACGAACTGGCTCCTGTCGGGGCGCACGAAGATCGCGGCGTCGACCCTCTCCCCCCACTCCATCTGGTACTGCAGGTCGAACATCTCCGTGTGGGAACCGAACAGGTCGGAGAGCATCTGCGAGAGGGTCAACTCCCCGAAGGCGCCGCGCGCCTTCGGCTGGGTGAGGAGGACGTTGAGCTGGCCGATGTCGCGCGAGAGAAGGACCATCTGCCCCGTCGCCGCCCCTAGCTCCTTCAGGTGCGACGCGACCTGGTCGAACCCCTTGACGTTCCGGTCCGCCGTCTCGGACAGCTCACGCGCCATCTCCCCGCGTATCTCGGAAAGCTTCTCCTCGATCCGCCGGGAAATGCCGTCCAGTCCCCGGAGGAAATTTTCCGAAACTTCCTGGCGTATCCGGGCCAGCGCATCCGCCTGCCCCCGCGCGAGATCCGAGGTACTCGAACGCAGCGCCTCGGAAAATGCCCTCTCCAGACGGTCCAGCCGGTCCTGCAAGGGAGCCGTCCGCCGAAGCAGAACGACGACGAGGGTGGCGACCGCCGCGATCAGGGTGAGTACGGGGAGAAGTTCCATGGTAGAATGTCCGCCTCCGGCTCGTTACCGGATCCCGTCCCGCAGCGTGACGACTTTCCCTTTCGGACCGTATCGACGGCGCAGGGCGGCTATCCGGAAGAGTAGCACAAGAAAAAGCGCCGAGGGGGAGAAGTGCGGGTTCCCAAGAAACTGGCCATCTTCGGATTCAACCTCTGTGCATCCATCTTCCTCGGGCTTTGCGTGTACGGATTGCTGATCTACTCCAAAGGGGGAAATCCCCCCACCGGGTCCCTTTTCTCTTCGGCTCTCTTCGCTCTGGCCGCCATCGGTTGCATCGTCGGGATCTGCTACTTCGGCAGACAGTGGGACATGCGCAACGCAGAAGAGGCGCATACCGCAAAAGAGATCGCGTCCCGCGCGGAAGCGACGAAAAAAAGAAGACCTCCGAAAAAAACCTGACGTCCCGCCGGCAGGATCATCCGGCGGCCGCCTGCCTCCGCCGGAGCAGAGCACGGACCGCCTCCTCCGGCGTTTCGCGTTCGCCAAGCGGAAGACCGGGAACCTGCGGGTGCCTCTCCCCGAACATGGGCCTTTCCTTCCGGTAAAGAACTCCCAGCGGGATTCTTTCCTCCCATTCGCCGGCAAGCGCCAGGGCTTTCTCCCGGTCCGTCACGTCGTGATCGGCGGGCAGTTTGTACGCCATTTTGCCGTACCAGTCGTACGTGTTCTTCTTGTTGAACGTAACGCACGGCTGCAGGATGTCGACGAGGGCGAAGCCCGGGAAGCGGATCGCCTGGAGCATCAGGTCGGCAGTAAAGTCCAGGTCGGCCGCATACCCCCGCGCCACGAAACCGCAGCCGAGCGCCAGGGCGACCGACAGCGGAGGGAACGGCCCCGAGATCACCCCGGAGCGCTGCAGCGAGCCGGTCCAGCCGGGGTCGCTCGTGGGGGACGGCTGCCCCTTGGTCAGCCCGTAGACCTGGTTGTCGTGGACGAAGAGCGCAATGTCGACGTTCCTGCGCACGGTGTGAAGGAAATGGTTTCCGCCCTCTCCGTAGATGTCGCCGTCGCCGCTCGTCACGACGACGGTGAGCCCCGGGTTGGCCATCTTGATCGCCGCCGCCGCGGGCAGGGCCCTGCCGTGGAGTCCGTTGAATACGTTGACGTCCACGTAGTGCGGGAGTTTCGCGGCCTGCCCGATGCCGGAAACGAGGACGACCTCGTTCTTCTGCTTCCCCGTCGCCTCCAGCGCCTTTTTTACCGCGTTCAGGATGCCGAAGTTTCCGCACCCGGGACACCAGGCGCTCTCGACGTCCGAATCGAACCTGCCTACCATGCCTTCCTCCTGACGTCTTCGGCCAGTGCGGCCGGGGTGAACGGCAGCCCGTCGTACCGCGAGATCGTCCCGTCTACCTTCACGCCGCATTCCCCCCGGATCAGCCGCGCGAGCTGTCCGTGTGCGTTGTTCTCTACCGTGAGCGCCGTCCCGTAGCGGGGCACGATCCCCGCGACTTCCTCCGCGGGGAACGGCATCACCTGCCGCAAGTGGACCGTTGCCACGGTCCGCCCCTCGCGGGCGAGGATTTGCCGGGTCTCCTCGATCACTTCTTTCG
>JBAUKK010000125.1:0-9111 GCA_049577645.1 Candidatus Deferrimicrobiaceae bacterium | reverse complement strand
GAAGGTCCCACACGGCGTCGTGGTCTCTCCGGTCGATCGCCTTCTTCATCCAGCGCCCCAGGGGGGGGGCCAGTTCGATGCCTTCCAATTGGTCCTTGAGGGTCCGGGAGAGGAATGCCGCCACCTCCGGGCCGTCCAAACCCTCGACGATTGTCCCGAGCAGGTCGCGCAGGACCACGAGCAACTTCTCGCGCCGGGAATCCGCCCCAAGATATTCCTGCAGGGCCCGGGAGGCGGAGAACCTCCCGAGATGCTCCTCAACGACTTCAGGGGAGAGCCACCGGTTCTGCACCATGTCCGCGATGCCGTCTACGATCCGTGCGCGGTTCTTGACGACGATGTTGGTGTGCCGCCGGACCATCGGGATCCGGACCTCGTGGAAAAGGGCAGTCACAGCGAACCAGTCGGCCACCCCACCGATCGTACCGGCCTCGAAGGCCGATGCCGTGACGATCCAGAACGGTCCGTGGACCCACCCCTGGTGAAGCGCAAGCTCCAGGAGCGAGAACCCGGTTACGGCGATCCCGAGAGAGACGGGCCCCAGACGCCTGGCGGAACGGATATCCTCCCTCCTACTCCTGCTTCGATTTCAGCGACCGGACCCATTTCTCCAGTTCGGCCGCCGCGATGTCCCGTCCGCCGATGCCAAAAGCGATGGCCACGGCGATCGCGACCGCCCCCAAAAGCATTCCGAACGCGATGTATATGATTTCGTTCGCCAGTCCCATCTGCCGCAACGCCATCGCGCCCGCAAGGACCGGTATCGCCACCCGCGCGGCGGATCTTGTTCGAAATTATCCAATTTTATTGCCTATTCTCTCGACCACCGCAACTTTTTTCCGGATGCCCATGCCAGCCGTCGCCCTTGTCCCGCCGGACGGTCTTTCCGTAAGGTTAGGAGGCGGATCTAGACGAGCCCCTTCACCGCGGCCAGGACAGCGTCATAGTCCGGCTCCTTGGCCACCTCCCCTACGTGCTGGACGTACCGGACCACGTCGTTCGCGTCGACGACAAAAACGGAGCGGGACAGAAGCTTCAGTTCCTTGATCAGCACGCCGTAGGCCGATGCGAAGGAGCGGTCCTGGTAGTCGGACAGCGTCTTCACCTTGTCCACTCCCGCCGCTGCGCACCACCGCTTCTGGGCAAAGGGCAGGTCCAGGCTGATGGTCAGCACGACCGCATTCTCCGGGAGTTTCGCCGCCTCCTGGTTGAACCGCCGGGTCTCCGTGTCGCACGTGGGCGTGTCCAGGGACGGGACGGTGCTCAGGATCTTTACCTTTCCCCGGAAATCCGCCAGAGTCACAGGGGACAGGGCGGTGTCGACGACCCGGAAATCGGGGGCTTTATCCCCCTCGCGGATCTCCGGCCCCAGCAGTGTCATCGGGTTCCCCTTGAACGTGATGATTCCTTTCCGCTCCTGCATCGTCTCCTCCTTCCGGGAATTGGGGGGTTGCCGGCCGTGCCATGCACCGAGATGCGCCGTCAGGCGGCCGTTACTTCCATCTCTTTCGTGTACTTGCCGAAACGAGCCGCGTTGTTGCAGCGCGCGCGGTGGTAGAAGGCTCTCTGGGCGGTGGCGACGTTTCCCGGATCCCCCTTCCACGCCTTGAGGACCGGCTCCTGAAGGGCTCTCCCGTAGGAGAAACTCAGCTCCCAGGGATGCCTGCTCAGCGCGTTCATGGCGCTCAGGTTCTGGGTCGCCTGCTCCGGGCTTTGGCCGCCCGAGAGAAAGACGATCCCGGGAACGGCAGAGGGGACGGTACGGCGCAGGGTCCGGACGGTCGCCTTGGCCACTTCGGATGCGCCCGCCTGTTTCGGGCAATCCTTCCCGGAGAGAACCATGTTGGGCTTGAGAAGCGTCCCCTCCAGGGCCACGCGGTGCTCGAGGAGTTCGGAAAAAACGACGGCAAGGGTGGCGGTCGTCACCTCCTCGCAGCGATCGATGGTATGGGGACCGTCCATGAGCACCTCGGGTTCCACGATGGGAACCAGCTCCGCCTCCTGGCACAGGGCCGCGTAGCGCGCGAGCGCGTGGGCGTTCGCCTTGATGCAGAACGCCGTCGGAATGCCGTCCCCGATGGCGATCACGGCGCGCCACTTGGCAAAGCGGGCACCCAGGTGCCGGTACTCGGAAAGCCGTTCCCGCAGGCCGGTAAGCCCCTCCGTGATCTTCTCTCCCGGAAAGCCGGCCAGGGACTTCGCCCCCGTGTCCACCTTGATGCCGGGGATGGTTCCCTGCCGGGAGAGGACCTCCGGAAAAGGGGTACCGTCCTTCGCTTTCTGGCGGATCGTCTCGTCGTACAATATGACCCCGCTGATGAACTCCGAAGCGCCGAGAGTGGTGAAGAGCAGCTCCCGATAGGCACGCCGGTTCTCCTCGGTAGAGGGCAGGCCGATGCCCCGGAACCTCTTTTCGATGGTTGGCGAACTTTCATCTGCGGCCAGAATTCCCTTTCCTTCCGCGACCAGCGACCGGGCTACGGATGCCATTTCCCTGGGTGCCATACGTTTCTCCCTCTTTAGGAATGGGGTGTTCCCGGCCTTTGCCGGAAACCAAGCGTTGAAAGGCGAATACTCTTTCTGTTTTGATTCGTTTGAGGAATTCCGGTTTCGCGGCGGCAGGCGAATCAGGATTGCCTCGGGGGAAACTCCCCTGAAGGGAAAAGATTCGAGACGGGACACGGAGTTCCGTTTGGATAAAACACAAGTTTGAAATATGATCTAATGTGGTACTGGTCCCGGAGACAGAAGCAGGCAGGAATCTCTCAGGAGAGTGGAGTGTCCCGCTGGGGGAAAGACCAGATCCTTCGCACGGTTTCCGCATGGCCCAGGCAATTCCGCCTGACGCTCCTTAGCATTGCCGTGGGGGTGGTTGCGGGCCTGGGGGCCATCCTGTTCGACCAGTTGCTCAGTTTCGCCCTCGATATGCTGCACCTGTTGACCGGATATTTGGAACCCGGCAGGGGTTCTCCCGCGACTCTTGCAACCGAGATCATCGAAAGGCACTCCTACTGGTTTCTTATCATTCCGGCCCTCGGAGGGCTGGCCTCCGGCATCCTGGTGTACAGCCTCGCCCCGGAGGCCGAGGGGCACGGGACCGACGCCATGATCGAGGCCTTTCACCAGAAGGGGGGCCAGATCCGCAGGCGGGTGCCGATCGTGAAGATCATCGCCTCCGCCCTCACCATCGGCAGCGGCGGCTCCGCGGGGAAGGAAGGCCCCATCGCCCAGATCGGCTCCGGCTTCGCGGCATTCCTTTCATCGGGTCTCAACCTGAAGGCAAGGGACCAGCGCATCCTCGTGCTGGCCGGGGCGGCGGGGGGGATCGGGGCCATCTTCCAGGCACCCCTGGGGGCGGCCCTGTTCGCCCCCGAGGTCCTCTACCGGGAGACGGAATTCGAATACGAAGGGATCCTCCCCTGCATCATCTCCTCCATCATCGCCCATTCCGTCTATTCCCAGGTCTATGGCAGAAAGGCCCTCTTCTTCCCCGGCCAGGTCAACTTCATACTGACTTCCGAGCTGGTGCCGTATGCCCTCTTCGGGGTCGTCTGCGCGCTGGTCGGCTTCCTTTATATCCGGGTATTCTACGGCCTTCGGGACAGATTCTTTCTTCCTCTGCGGATCAACAACATGCTCAAGCCCGCCATTGGCGGCCTGATGCTGGGGATTATCTCGTTCGCCTCCCCCGCCGTGATCAACGGGGGGTACGGATGGATCCAGATGGCCCTGGAGGGGAAGATCATCTGGTGGACGATGCTGCTCCTCGTCTTCTTAAAGATCCTGGCGACGTCCTGCACCATCAGCTCGGGGGGAAGCGGCGGGGTCTTCGGTCCCTCCGTGTTCATCGGGGCAATGCTGGGAGGAGCCTTCGGATTCCTGGGGCATAAGGTCGCCCCCGGCTGGATCATCCACCCCAACTCCTTCGTTCTTGTGGGAATGGGGGGATTTTTCGCCGGCGTGGCCAAGGTTCCGATCGCCTCGATCATCATGGCGTGCGAGATGAGCTCCAGCTACACCCTGCTGGTGCCGCTGATGCTGGTTTCGTCCATCTCCTACCTCCTGCTTCGGAAGGTCAGCCTGTACGAGAAGCAGCTGATCAGCCGCATGGCATCGCCGGCGCATGTCACCGAGTTTTCCCGCGGCCTCCTTGAGAGGATCTCCGTCCACGATGCGGTAAAAATGCGGCCGGTGAACCGGATTCCCGAGGAGATGCCGTTCGGCGAGCTGGTGCAAATCATGATCAACTCCCGGGATATCTATTACCCCGTGGTGAACCGGGAGGGGAAAATGACGGGGATCCTGTCGATCAACGACGTCCGGGAATTCATGTTCGAGGAGTCGATCAACCACCTGATCCTCGCCCGCGATGTGGCCACCCCCAACGTCGAACGCGTTCTCTGGCACGATACGCTGCAGCAGGCGTTGGACAAGATGGCGGTCCTGAACGTCGATGAATTGCCGGTGGTGTTGGAGGACGCCCGGGACGAAATCGTCACCATGATCACCAAGCGCGATATCATCAATTACTACTACGTAAGAGGCGGGTCATAACGACCAGCGGGGGGGACCGTTGCGCGTCGCGCCGGTAAACACCAACCGGGTGCTCGCCGACGCCATCGGCGCCGGGCACCGGGGAGCCTACTGGGACATCCTTCGCCGGTGCTCGCAGATTCAGGACGGCCGATCCCCCTGTCCCCCTGTATAATGGATTCCCAAAGAAGTTTCCTGCATCAAAAACCCATCGACGGGGAGGGATTACAAAAATTCTGCGCATTATATCGGAAGATCCCGCCGGAAACTTGAAATAATCCATAAAAGCAGGACGCCTCCCCGGTCCCGTTTGCATCCAAGGGAGAAAAGAGCCGCCCCCCCGGGAGACGCAGGCTCTTGCTAGGTCAGGAGAACGACGAATCATTGACCGAAAGGAAACGTTATTGGGGGCCCAGGCGGGAAACCGTTCGCGTTTTCTAACACCTCTCTTTCTCGCGGCTCTCGCCTTCCGGTGCGGAGGGGGCGGCGGAGAACCGGCCCAGGGCAACCCCCCTCCCCCCGCGGCCATACAGATCGCCCTGGTCGCGGCGGGATCGGGGTTTGCGCAGCCCGTCCAGGTCACCCACCCCGAGGATGGCAGCGGGCGAACGTTCGTCGTGGAGCAGACCGGCACGATCCGGGCCCTTGACAACGCGGCGGCCCCGCCCTTCCTCGACATCCGGGACAGGGTGCTGTCCGGCGGCGAACAGGGACTTCTCTCCGTCGCCTTTCCGCCCGGTTTCGGTCAGACGGGGCGGTTCTACGTGAACTACACCCGCACTCCCGACGGCGCGACCGTCGTCTCCCGCTTCCTCGTACCAACCGGTTCGACTGTGGCGGACAGCGCGAGCGAAACGGTCCTTCTGACCGTGTCCCAGCCGCATGCGAACCACAACGGTGGCCAGCTTTCCTTCGGCCCCGACGGATACCTGTACATCGGAATGGGCGACGGAGGAAGCGGAGGGGACCCGGATAATAACGGGCAGAACAAGGGAACCCTCCTGGGGAAGATCCTGCGGATCGACGTGGAGTCCGGCCAGGCCCCCTACGCCGTTCCCCCGGGCAACCCGTTCCTCCCGGACAACACCGCGGAGGGGGAGATCTGGGCCCTGGGGCTTCGCAATCCGTGGCGGTTCTCCTTCGACAGCGCAACGGGCGACCTCTACATCGGCGACGTGGGGCAGAACCTGTACGAGGAGATCGACTTCCAGCCCTCCGGCAGCTCGGGAGGGGAAAATTACGGGTGGAACCTGATGGAGGGAGCACATTGCTATATCGCCCCCGCCTGCTCCGGTGCCGGACTTATCCTTCCCGTGGCGGAGTACGCCCACGGGCTAGGCGATTGCTCGGTCACCGGCGGCATGGTCTACCGGGGATCAGAGTTCCCGTCCCTCCAGGGGACCTACTTGTACGGGGATTATTGTTCGGGGAGGATCTGGGGACTAAAGAGAACCGCTGCGGGATGGGAGAACTCCCTGCTCACGGACACCACGCACCAGATCTCCGCCTTCGGGGAGGACGAGGAGGGAAACCTCTTTATCGCCGCGCACGGCACCGGAACCATATACCGGATCATAGCGATGTAGCCGGCGGCGGTCCGAAAATCCTTATGCTTATTGCCATGGTGCCGAAGGGGAACTCGACCCGTCACGGTGCGGTGTCGGCGAGCCGACGACGAAGAATCCGCGCCGCCTCCACCATGCGCGCGAGAGCCGCCTCGACCTCGGGCCAGCCTCGTGTCTTGAGCCCGCAGTCCGGGTTCACCCAAAGCTGCCGAGCGGGCAGCACGCGGGCAGCGCGCTCAAGCAAGTCGACTATCTCGTCACACGTCGGGACGCGCGGCGAGTGGATGTCGTAGACCCCCGGGCCGATATCGTTCGGGTAGCGGAAGCGCCCGAAGTCGGACAACAACTCCATCTTCGAGCGCGAGGTTTCGATCGAGAGCACGTCGGCGTCCATCTCGGCGATGGCGTCGAGGATGTCGCCGAACTCCGAGTAGCACATGTGCGTGTGGGTCTGCGTCTCGTCGCGGACTCCATTCGTGGCGAGGCGAAACGCGTCCACCGCCCACCGCACATACGCTCCCCTGTCCTGGCGTCGGAGAGGCAGCCCTTCGCGAATGGCCGGCTCGTCGACCTGAATGATCGCGATGCCCGCCGCCTCCAGATCGGCAACTTCATCACGGAGCGCCAAGGCGATCTGCGTGCAGGTCTCGCGGCGAGGCTGATCGTCGCGAGTGAAGGACCACTGGAGGATCGTGACCGGCCCCGTAAGTATGCCCTTCATGGGGCGCTTCGTGAGAGACTGCGCGAAAACGGACCACTGCACGGTCATCGCGGCGGGACGCGAGACGTCACCGAAGAGTACGGGCGGCTTTACGCACCTCGAGCCGTAGCTTTGAACCCAACCGTTCTCGGTGAAAGCGAAGCCGGCGAGCCGCTCGCCGAAGTACTCTACCATGTCATTGCGCTCGAATTCGCCGTGCACGAGCACGTCGAGCCCGATCGCTTCCTGCGTATCGACGCAGCGACGCGTTTCCTCCTTGAGGAACCGGTCGTACTCCTCGGATGTCATTCGCCCTCCGCGCCACGCCGCCCGCGCGCCGCGTACGTCGGCCGTCTGGGGAAACGAACCGATCGTCGTCGTCGGAAGTGCCGGAAGGGCAAACCGTGCGTGCTGCTTCTTGGACCGCTGCGCAAAGGGCGACGTTCGCTGCAGCATGGCGTCGGTCACAGAGGCGGACCGGGACCGAACATCCGGATTCCGGGTCCGCTGGGAAGCGCGGCGTCCGGCGAGCGCCGCCCGCGTTTCGTCGAACAGCGCGGACTCGGTCCGATCCGTCGTCGCGGAGTCCGCGAGCGTTCGCACCTCGGCGAGCTTCTGCGCGGCAAACGCCATCCAGCTGAGAAGTTCAGCGTCAAGTTTCTTTTCGACGGACAGGTCGGCCGGCACGTGCAGGAGAGAACACGACGGGGCCACCATGACCCTGTCCGGCCCGAGCGCATTAACCACTCCTCGAACCTGCCGGTGAGCGGCGTCGAGATCGGTGCGCCAGACATTCCGACCGTCGACAATACCCACCGAGAGGGACATCGACGACGGAAGCCCGGCGATCGCGGCGTCGAGCTGCTCCGGTGCGCACACGAGGTCCACGTGGAGCGCATCCAGTCCGGAGTCCGCAGCGAGAGCGAAGTTCTCCCGCAGCGCTCCGAAGTACGTCGCGACCAGCACACGGGGACGCTTCGCATGCGCCGCGAGCCGGGAGAGCGCTCGGCGGTAAACGTCCCGAGTTCGTTCATCGAGGTCGAGCACGAGGAACGGTTCGTCGAGCTGGACCCAGGCGACGTTCCGATCCGCGAGCACGCCGAGCAGCTTCTCGTAAACCGTGATCAGCCTTTCCCACAGGTCGAGGGTTTGAGCCCCTCTGGGTGACCCCGGGGCGAGCTTCGAGAGGAGCAGGAACGTGACCGGCCCCACGAGCACAGGGCGCGTTTCGACACCGAGCGCCCGCGCTTCCTCGATCTCGCTCACCACCTTCGACTCGTCGAGCTCCAGCGTCTGGTCGAGCACGAGCTCCGGCACGATGTAGTGGTAGTTCGTGTCGAACCACTTGGTCATCTCGAGCGCCACCAAGTCGATCCCGTCATCAAGGTTTTGGAGCCCTCGGGCCATCGCGAAGTAACGGACGAGAGGATCGGAGACAGCGTTGAATCGCGCAGGCACGGCGCCAACAGCGACAGCCATGTCGAGGACGTGGTCATAGAGCGAGAAGTCGTTGCTCGGGATGTGGTCGAGTCCCCCCGCTTTCATCGTGAGCCAGTGCCGCCGCCGAAGTTCGAGAGCCGTCTCAAGGAGCTCTCCCCCCGAGCTCTTCCCCGCCCAGCAGGACTCGAGCGCCCTCTTCAGCTCTCGAGCGACACCGATGCGCGGATAACCAAGACACGTCGCGAACACAGACACGTTTCGTTTCTCCTTTAGGAAGGACGGTGACTATGCGGTCGACGGCTGTTCACACGTTGTGCGCAGCCTCGAGCCGCATTTACGATTATATAGAAATATGTTGCTTGTGCGGAAAACCGCAATTACTTTCGGCCACGCACCGAAACCGGCACGAGTCGCTCTATTGTCGTCGCGTCGCCCCCAGGATTGATGGTGTGGTCTCCGCCTGCCGCGACAGCCTATTCGCCCAGAGCGGAGACTGTTTCCTTGTCCGGATCGCGGCTCTCCGCGGCCAGCGTCGGAGATGCCTTCTGCCACCGGCTCAGGGTGACCGACTGGGTCGCCGCGGCGAGGCCGAACGATAAGACGCTTAACACCAGCGGCACGCCCTTGGTGCCAAGCAGGTCGGCGGTGGACTTGAGCGCCCCCACCGCGATGACCAGGATGGCCACGTTGCGGATCTCCCGATTGCGGGCGCGGAAGGCATAGAGGCCGAGTCCCAGGGCGGCCAGGTTGATGATGATCGACTGGGAGCACGGGAAGACATCCGCCCCTCCGGGCCCGCCGGCAAGGAACCGCCAGGCGATCCCCCGAAGGAGGAAAAAGGAACTGGTCAGGGCGACCAGCAGGGTGACGACG